>DAIOWB010000068.1:8260-10926 GCA_036758725.1 Lacibacter sp. | reverse complement strand
TTGCTTTTGATCATGATTGCCGTGAAGGTATTTGTGGTATGTGCAGTATGTATATTAATGGTCGTCCGCATGGGCCATGGGAAGCCAATACTGTATGCCAGTTACACATGCGTGCCTTTAATGATGGTGATACTATAGTAGTAGAACCATGGAGAGCTAATGCATTTCCGGTTATTAAAGATTTAATGGTAGACCGTTCTGCATTTGACCGTATTATACAAGCAGGTGGTTTTATTAGTGTAAATACAGGTAATGCAGTTGACGCAAATTCATTACCTATTGAAAAAGATAAAGCAGACGCATCGTTTGCAGCAGCTTCTTGTATTGGATGTGGTGCTTGTGTGGCAGCTTGTAAAAATTCATCGGCAATGTTATTTGTAAGTGCAAAAGTTGCTCACCTCAATCAATTACCACAAGGTTCTCCAGAACGTAAAACAAGAGTGTTGAACATGGTTGCCCAAATGGATAAAGAAGGTTTTGGCGCTTGTACAAATACAGGAGCTTGTGAAGCTGTTTGTCCCAAAGAAATTTCAATTACTAATATTGCTATGTTAAATGCAGATTATATGGCAGCAAGCTTAACCGCATCAAAATAAATACATACCGATTAGCATAAAACCTCCTTTAAAAGGAGGTTTTTTTATGCAGCTAAGTACAAAGAATGAGGGTCTTTTTCCGGAAACCGCCTCTTCGCACAATAAATTCTATTTTTACGCATTCTTTTCCTGAAAACCATTCACTTATCAGAAAACCACTTTTTGCCATAACATTTCTGCTTCTTACAATGCTGGTCAATGCTCAGCAAATACCCTCATTGTCAAACTTCCGTACAAAAAAGATCAACACAAAAACAAGTCCGGTTAAAATTGATACACTCAGTATTGTTCCAAATACGTTCGTTATAACAGGATTATCAAAACAGGATTACAGGTTAGATGAAATAAATGCACAGCTAATCTGGATAAATGCACCTTCATTCGATTCAGTATCTGTAAGCTACCGGGTATTTCCATATAAATTAAATGCACAGTTAAACCGGTTACGGTTCGATGATGTAAAGAATAATTTCTTGACAGTACCAATAACCATGGATAATGAAACAGGCTTTGGCAAAGGCATGTTCGACTTTGGCAATGTGAATTACAACGGAAGTTTTGGAAGAGGTATTTCTTTTGGTAATAATCAGGATGCTGTTGTAAACGGATTGCTCAATCTGCAGATTAATGGAATGATAGGTGATAGTATGATGCTGAGTGCAGCTCTGACTGATAATAATATTCCTATACAAGCTGAAGGCAATACGCAGCAATTAAATGAATTTGACCGGGTTTGGATTCAATTAAAGAAAAAAGGCTGGCAATTGAATTTGGGTGATATTGATGTAAGAAGAAACGATGCTTATTTTCTAAGTTTCTTTAAACGGTTACAGGGATTGTCGTTTCAAACAGAAAACAAAGTGTTTAAAAACGGAAAGAATACTGCTTTGTTTACCGGTGCAATTGCAAAAGGAAAATTCAGCCGTTACGTATTTCAGGGTCTCGAGGGCAACCAGGGGCCATATAGATTACAAGGGCCCAACGGCGAATTATTTTTCATTGTTCTTGCAGGAACTGAACGTGTTTTTATAGATGGAGAACTGATGCAAAGAGGAGAGGACCAGGATTATGTTATTAATTACAATACAGCGGAAGTTACATTTACACCTAAGCGAATGATTACAAAAGACCGTCGTTTACAGGTTGAGTTTGAATATGCCGACAGGAATTTTGTGAACTCTCAGTTTATAATTGGAGAAGAATTAAAAGTAAATAAAAAACTCACTTTCAGAGTAAATGCATTTTCAAATACCGATTCAAAAAATACAGCAGTTAACCAGGTATTAAGCACTCAGCAAAAACAGTTTTTATTTGATATTGGCGATAAACTGGAAAGTGCTTATTATTCTTCAATAGCAAAAGATACGTTTGATGTAAACAGAATATTTTACCGATTGGTTGATACTACAGTCAATAGTATTTTATACGATTCTGTTTTAGTGTATACAACCATTGATCTGTCAAACTTATATAGTGCTTCATTTATTGATGTAGGAGAAGGTAATGGAGATTATATTCAAATAACATCAGGTACAAATGGCCGGTCGTTTAAATGGGTAGCTCCGGAAAATAATATTCGCAAAGGCCGCTATTTGCCGGCAGTAAAATTAATAGCTCCACGTTCACAGCAAATGTTCACATTTGGAACAGATTATCAATTAAATAAAAATTTATTATTGAAATCTGAAGTGGCGCTGAGCCGCTTTGATATAAATACCCTATCGAGAAAAGATAAGGCCAATGATGATGGTTTTGCAGGTCGTTTAGAAATGCAATACACAAATCAATTTAAAGGCAAACCCAAAAATCCATTGCAATACAAGTTAACCGGAAGTTATGAATTTGTGCAGGATCGCTTCAGAGCATTAGAGCGTTTGCGACCGGTAGAGTTTACAAGAGAGTGGGGGTTGCCAACTTTCTTATTGCAGGAGAAGGAGCAAATCATTAATGCTTCTATTGAATTAAAAAGAAACATCAACCATCAGTTTAATTATACCATTCAATCATATCAACGAGGAAGTTTATTTAATGGATTAAGACATATTGTAAATCATTCATTCAATCAAAAAG
>DAIOWB010000068.1:0-8160 GCA_036758725.1 Lacibacter sp. | reverse complement strand
GGAAGTTTATTTAATGGATTAAGACATATTGTAAATCATTCATTCAATCAAAAAGGATGGACATGGAATAGCAAAATGAATTATTCATCAACAGACAGCGGATTTAATAAAGGATTCTTTTTCAGGCCAATGGTTGATCTTAAAAAACAATTCACTAAACTGGATAACATTGAATTAGGTGGGCAATATTATTTAGAGCAGAATGAAATAAAAAACAAAGTTTCCGATTCTTTATTAGCCCTTACATTTAAGTGGGATACATATACCGTTTACCTGCGCTCAAAAGAAGCGGCAAATAAATGGGGCGTTAATTTCTTTACCCGCAGTGATCAGTTGCCTTTGGGAAAAAAGCTTGAACAGGTAGACAGAAGTTATAACTACAATGTATATGTTGATTTGATGAGAAATGAACATCATCAGTTTAAATTAAATGCTACTATACGGGAATTAAAAGTGTTTAATACACAATTAACAGGACAAAAGCCCGAACGAAATGTATTGGGAAGAGCAGAATATTTTATTAATGAATGGAAAGGTATGGTTTCGGGCAATGTTTTGTATGAAGCAGGAAGCGGCCAGGAACAACGACGGGATTATTCTTTTATAGAGGTACCTGCTGGACAAGGAGAATTTACCTGGAATGATTATAACACTGATGGCGTACCTCAAATCAATGAATTTGAAGTGGCTTTATACCAGGACCAGGCAAAATACATAAGGGTGTTTACACCTACACTTGATTTTATACGGGCAAATTATAACCAGTTTAATTACAGCCTTAATATTAATCCAAGAGCATTAATAGAAATGAATAAGGCCAAAGGCTTTGCCAAATTTATTGCAAGGTTATCAACCCAATCAAGCATGCAAATATTTAAAAAAGAAATATCACAAAAGAATATCAATTTAAATCCTTTTTCAAGACCGGCAGAAGATACAAGTCTTATTTCATTAAGTTCTGTTATTACAAACACTTTATTCTTTAACCGTACCAGCAGCAAGTGGGGGTTTGATGTTACACATATTAAAAATGAAGGTCGTTCAATCTTAACATATGGGCTTGAAACAAGAAGATACAGTGATCTTTCAAGCCGTATAAGATGGAATTTAAATAAGAGATTTGCAACAGTTATAACGGCTAAATCAATTGGCAATAAACTTGAAACACCCAAATTTGGTAATCGGAATTATTATATTAAACAGTGGATAGCAGAACCATCTGTGAGTTATCAAAACAGTACGAAATACCGCTTTTCATTAAATTATAAATTTGAAGAAAAACAGAATCAGTTGGGTGCTAAAGAAAAAGCAACCATTCAATCAATTATTACTGAAATCAGGTATAGTGTTTTATCAAGCAGCACCATCAATGGAAAATTTCAATTCAGTCATATTAATTTCACCGGGTTAACTAATACAACCGTTGCATTTATTATGCTTGATGCCTTATTGCCGGGGAAAAACTTTTTATGGAATCTTGATTTTACAAGACGGTTGTCAACCAATATGGAAATCAATTTTCAATATGAAGGAAGAAAGCCGGGAGAATCAAAAGCAATTCATACAGGCCGGGCATCTGTAAGAGCATTATTTTAAAAAAAAAAGGCGGCAGATTCATCTGCCGCCTGGTTTATCAGTGGAATATGTTTAGCTGAATAATCCGCCCTTGCGTAAAGTTTTCGAACCTTCGCCGATTTTAAATCCGTTATTATAAACTTCTACTTTATAAACACCTTCTGCAAATTTTGTTCCTGGTTTCCACTCAATAGAAATAGGAGTTGTTTTGCCTGCTACAAAGCTTACACTTGTCTTTTTAGTAAATACTCTTTCACCTTCTTCTCTGGTTGTAAAACGGCCGCTACCTAATGCTTCATTGCTTACAACTTGTCCTGTTGGGTCAGTAATTACAACAAATACATCTTTTGTTCCGTCTTCACCTACACGGTTGGTAACATTGAAAGTTAAACGGATTTTATCAACACGCTTGGCAACATCTTTCTCTTTTTCTTTGCCATTCTTTCTTTCATCTATGGTAACAATATTGATGTTTGAAGCATTCAATGTTGATGCAACATCTAATTTTTCTTCAACTACTTTTTTCTCAGCGGTTGTTTGATCGTACTGAACCTGTAATGCTTCTTTCTGAGTTGTGATTTCTTGTTTCTCAGTTTTTAACTGCAGGTTTTCACCTTTCAATGTTTCTACTTCCTGTACATAACTGCTGATTTTTGAATTTAATTCATTAATCAAACGTTTTGCTTCAGCAAGATCAGCAGCTGTTCTGTTCTGCTTATTAAGTAAATTCTGAATACGTGATTTCATATTAGCCACTTCTGAATTCTTTGATTTAACCAGGCTGTCCATACTTGAATTCATGGTGGTTAATTCATCTAAACGCTGTAACGCTGAATTGTATTCATTTTGAATGGCGTTCTTGCTGCTATCAGTTGTACTCAATTGAGATTGCAACTGAGTTGTCATTTCTTTTGTTTTTGATTTGTCCCAGATAATGTAACCCCATGTACCTAGCAACGCTGCAATCAATAAACCATAAATAATACTACGGTTATCTTTTTTTGGAGTTGAAGGAGGTGTTTCACCCGGTGTTGCTGAAGGATAATTTGAATAAGTCATACTGTTTGTTTTTAATGATAAATGTTATTTTTAAGGATGAGTAACAATCAACTTTATAAACCAGAAAACCTTCTGGTTCTGGATATTGAAACCGTACCTCAATTTGAAAATTTTAATGAACTGCCAGAAAAGTGGAAAGCTCTCTGGAGCGATAAAATTTCCAAAACCATGCCAGAAATGATTTCACCGGCTGAAATGTATGAACAAAGGGCGGGAATTCAAGCAGAATTTGGGAAAATTATCTGCATAAGTACCGGCTTTTTCTATTATGATATAGCCGACAGATTATGTTTCAGGCTTAAATCTTATGCACATTCTGAAGAAAAACAGTTGTTAGTGGATTTTTTGAAAACACTTGAATCTGTTAACAAATCAAATCCAAATTTTCATTTTGCAGGTCATAATATTAAGGAATTTGATATTCCATATATCAGCAGGCGGTTGTTGATCAATGAACTTCAGCTACCTTCATTTATGCAGTTTAGCGGAAAAAAACCATGGGAAACCAATTTAATTGATACCATGCAATTGTGGAAGTTTGGTGATTATAAGAATTACACTTCCTTAAAATTACTTGCAGAAGTTTTAGGCATAGATACTCCCAAAGATGATATTGATGGAAGTAAAGTAAAAGAGGTTTATTATAAAGAAAAGAATTTAAAACGGATTGTTGAGTATTGTCAGAAAGATGTTGTTGCAGTTGCTCAGATTTTCCTGCGATTTCAAAATTTACCTTTATTGCCAAAGGAGAATATATTTGTAGCCCATTAATTATGAGTGCAGAAAAAATTTTAACAGACTGGAAAAAGAAAAACTTTAAACCCGTTTATTGGTTTGAAGGTGAAGAAGAATTTTATATTGACCAATTGGTTGATGTAGCCGAACATCAAATTCTTGATGAAGCACAGGCAGGATTTAATCTTTCAGTTTTTTATGGTAAAGACAGTTCATGGGCTGATGTGCTCAATGCATGTATGCGTTACCCCATGTTTGCAGAAAGGCAGGTTGTAATACTGAAAGAAGCCCAGCAAATGAAGGATTTAGACAAACTGGAAGCTTATATTGAAAAACCATTGGCATCAACCATTTTTATTGTTGCACATAAAGAAAAAAAAGTTGATGGCAGAAGTAAACTGGCTAAACTGCTGAAAGAAAAGGCAGTTTTGCTTACAACAAAAAAGATGTATGACAATGAACTTCCTGCTTGGACTCAAACATTCATAGAATCAAAAGGCTACCAGCCTTCTCAAAAAGCAATTCATTTATTAGTAGATCATATTGGTAACGACCTGAGCCGTATTTCCAATGAAGTAGAAAAAGTTATTTTAAATCTCGGAAGCAGAACAAATATCACAGAAGATGATATTGAAAAATTTGTTGGCATCAGCAAAGAATACAATGTATTTGAATTGCAAAATGCAGTAGGTAAAAAGAATCTGCTAAAGGCTATGCAGATTATTCAATATTTTGAGAGCAATCCTAAGGCAGCACCCATCCAACTTATACTACCTTCACTTTATAGTTATTTTTCAAAAGTGTTTATGTTATTTGGAGCACAGGGAGATGATAAAACAGTTGCTATGCAAACGGGGATTAATACCTGGTTTTTGAAAGATTATAAAGCAACAGCCACTCTTTATGGATTTGAGGCAGTACAATCAGCACTTTTGCTGATGCATCATTACAATTTAAAAAGTGTTGGTGTAAATGATACCGGTACAGAAGATGCCTCGTTACTGAAAGAACTGATATATAAAATGATGATGTAATTAATTTGATGCTGAAAGCCGAATGCATAATGCGTTTTGCTTTCAGCATTCCGCATTTAAACTTACTTTCGCTCAAATTTTAAGTATGGCTTTAATGAAATCGATTTCTGGTATTCGTGGTACAATTGGAGGCAAACCCGGCACTAATCTTACACCCGTTGATCTTGTAAAATTTACAGCAGCATATGCAACAATTCTTGGCAAAGGGAAAAAAGTAATTGTTGGCAGAGATGGACGAATGAGTGGTGAAATGGTAAACAGTTTAGTTGTGAACACGCTTTTAGGAATGGGCCTTCATGTAATAGATCTGGGCTTAAGTACCACACCAACTGTTGAAATGGCTGTTGTTTTTGAAGCAGCAGCAGGTGGTATTATTTTAACTGCATCACATAATCCCAAACAATGGAATGCATTAAAACTATTGAATGAGAAAGGTGAATTTATTAGTGCCGAACTTGGATTGGAAATGCTTTCAATAGCGGAGAAGGAAGATTTTGTTTTTGCATCTGTTGATGAACTGGGCACCTATACAACAGATGATACTTTGTTAATTACACATATTGATGCAATACTGGCACATCCATTAGTTGATAAAGCAGCAATCGCATCAAAAAACTTTAATATTATAATTGATGCAATTAATAGTTCTGGGGCAGTAGCCGTGCCTGCATTATTAAATGCATTAGGTGTAAAGAATAGTACAGTTATTAATGCAGAAATGCACGGCAACTTTGCTCATAATCCGGAGCCATTGGCCGAAAACCTGGTTGAATTATGTGCTGAAGTAATAAAACAAAAAGCTGATTTAGGAATTGCAGTTGATCCCGATGTTGATCGTTTATGTTTTGTAAATGAAGATGGGTCATTGTTTGGTGAAGAATATACTTTAGTTGCTGTAGCAGATTATATACTTTCTAATAAAAAAGGAAATACGGTTTCTAATCTTTCTTCAACAAGAGCATTAAAAGATATTACTGAAAAGCATGGAGGTACTTATTTTGCCAGTGCAGTAGGAGAGGTGAATGTGGTAAAAAAAATGAAAGAAGTGAATGCTGTAATTGGCGGCGAAGGGAATGGTGGGGTTATTGATCCGCATTTGCATTATGGAAGAGATGCATTAATTGGTATTGCATTATTTCTATCTCATCTTTCTAAATCAGGTAAAACATCTGCCGAGTTACGGAATTCTTATCCTGATTATTTTATGAGTAAAAAGAAAATTGATTTGCCAGATGGAACTGATATAAAAGATCTTCTTCAAAAAGTAAAGGATGCTAATGCTTCACATCCTGTTAATACAGTAGATGGTGTAAAAATTGAGTTTGAAAAAAGCTGGGTTCATTTGCGTGCAAGTAATACAGAGCCCATCATCCGGATTTATACTGAAGCTGAAACAATGGAAAAAGCAGATGATTTGGCCGAACTTTTTATTAATCAGATCAGTTCATTGATGTAGTTTCAATCAGCTTTCTTGAATGGTTGTATCTTTGAATTTAACATGTAAGTATGAACAGGATTTATTTTGATAATGCAGCAACTACAGCCATCGATCCAAAAGTGATAGAAGCAATGATGCCTTATTTCAGCAATCATTTTGGTAATCCATCTTCTATTTATTCATACGGCAGAGAAACAAGGCTTGCCATTGAAACAGCAAGAAAATCGGTTGCAAAAATCCTCAATGCACATCCTGCAGAAATCTTTTTTACCAGCTGCGGAACAGAAAGTTCCAATACAGCCATTACTGCAAGTGTAAGGGATCTCGGATGTAAACATATCATTACTTCACCCATTGAACATCATGCAACTTTACATACAGTAGAATATCTTAATAACAGAGATGAAGTAAAAGTGAGTTATGTAAATATTCTTTCTGATGGCCATATAGATTACAATCACCTGGAACAATTACTAGCATCAACAGAAGAAAAAACATTGGTTACGTTAATGCATGCCAATAATGAAATCGGGAATTTAACCGATCTGTTTACGGTTGGCAATCTTTGTAAAAAATATGCAGCCATTTTTCATTGCGATGCGGTGCAAACAATCGGGCATTTTCATCTTGATTTAAGAAATATACCTGTTCATTTTATCAGTGGCTCTGCTCATAAGTTTCATGGACCCAAAGGAGCTGGCTTATTATACATCAATGAAAACGTGCACATCAAGCCTTATATACATGGTGGCGGTCAGGAACGTAATATGCGTGCAGGAACGGAGAATGTTTATGGCATTGTAGGCTTTGCAAAAGCATTAGAAATTGCTACAGAAACAATGGAACAGGATAGTAACTCAATCAGAAATTTAAAATATTACGCTATTGAGCAACTGAAAGTACATATACCCGATGTTGGTTTCAATGGCGATGCCATGGGATTAAGTAATTATACCGTTTTAAATGTTAGTTTGCCAAAATCAGAAAAAACTGAAATGCTTTTGTTTAATCTGGATATGCAGGGAATTTGTGCATCGGGTGGCAGTGCCTGTACAAGCGGCGCTCAGCAAGGCTCACATGTAATAAGAGCAATATACAATAATCCCAATCAAATACCTGTACGCTTCTCTTTCAGCAAATTCAATACAATAGAAGAGGTAGATATATTAGTGCAAAAGCTGAAGGAAATGATCTAATCTCATACATTCATCTGATTTTAATCATATTTTTAATCGGGTTTCATAACAAACTTCGATAAAAATTTGAGTATGTCCACACGCAGACAATTTTTAAAAGACGGCATGTTAACAACAGCAGGTATTGCAATCTTAACAGATGGCTTTTCTGCATTTAATATCAGTAAAAATTCAAAAGTGATCATCATTGGAGCAGGGTTCTCGGGATTAGCAGCTGCTTATCAATTGAAAAAAAGAGGTATTGATGTGCTTGTTCTTGAAGCAAGGAATAGGATAGGAGGAAGAGTGTTTACTTACAATATGGATCAAAAAGAAAAATTGAATATAGAATTAGGTGGCGAATGGATTTCAAAAGCGCAGAAAAGAATCATTAGTCTTTGCAGTGAACTTGATCTTCAATTGCAAGACAATCTGTTGCAGGCTCATCTGCTTTACAAAAACAAATATTCAAAACCTTATCAGTGGAGTATGAGTCCTGAATGGACAAAAAAACTTTCTCAGCTAAAAATGGAATTCACTGATTTAAGACCCGATGAACAAACAGAAATGGATAAACTGGATTGGTGGCGTTATCTTTTAAACAATGGTTGCGAAGGTGCTGATCTTGATTTGCAAAATCTCATTGATAGTATTGATTTTGGTGAAAGCATCAGGCAGGTATCTGCTTATGCAGCCTTAAATCATTTTACAACTGTTGCAGAAAGAAAAGACTTACCCTATAAAATTGTAGGAGGTAACGGAAAGTTGGCCGAAGCATTGGCAAATAAAATCGGGAGGGATAAAATAAAAACAAATTACCAGGTTAAAAAAATTGAACAAGGAACAAATGTAAAAATTACCTGTACCAACGGTGAAATATTTGAAGCCGATAAAATTATTTGTACTGTTCCAACACAGGCCATGAAAAAAATGGAGTGGGTGCCAAAACTCCCGGTTGAAAAAATTGATGCCATCAATGAATTACAATACAGCCGGGTAAATAAAAACGCAATCCTGTATAATAAACGTTTTTGGAAAGATGAAAGTTTTGATATTATTACTGATACAACTTCACATTTTATTTATCATGGCACTAAAAATCAACCTTCTTCAAAAGGGCTATTAATTTCTTATTCTATTGGTG
>DAIOWB010000067.1:7577-11387 GCA_036758725.1 Lacibacter sp. | reverse complement strand
CTTTACTTTTTTGGTTATTTAAAGTAGGTTTGCCCCGCCAATGAATAAGGAACAACATATTAATCCAAAAGAGATTGCCAGGCGTACTATTTTACAGGAAGCCGAAGCAGTGAAAGAAATCAGCAATCTGCTTACAGACGATTTTAATAAAATATGCGATGTCATTTTAAATGCCAAGGGAAGACTTATTGTTAGTGGTATAGGTAAAAGTGCTGTAATTGCTCAAAAAATTGTTGCTACCCTTAACTCAACAGGCACACCAGCTGTTTTCCTTCACGCAGCAGATGCTATTCATGGTGATTTGGGTATGATTTTGAATTACGATGTTGTAATGATCATCAGCAAAAGCGGAGAAAGCCCCGAAATAAAAGTGTTATCGCAACTGGTTAAAAGTTTTGGCAACCCGTTAATTGCAATGATTGGCAATACAGAATCGTATTTGGGTAAGCAAGGAGATTTTATTTTAAATACTACCGTAAGTCAGGAAGCTTGCCCTAATAATTTAGCTCCCACCAGCAGCACAACAGCTCAAATGGTAATGGGTGATGCGTTGGCAGTTGCTTTAATGGAGATGAGAGGATTTAAAAGCAGTGATTTTGCCAAGTTTCATCCCGGTGGTTCATTAGGTAAAAAATTATACCTGCGTGTTGCAGATTTATATCTTAACAACGAACAGCCCAAAGTTTTTCAAAGTGCAACATTAAAAGAAGTGATTGTTGAAATATCAAAAAAGCGTTTGGGCGTTACTGCAGTAGTAAATGAAGCCAATGAGTTGCTTGGTGTAATTACCGACGGTGATTTAAGAAGAATGCTTGAAAAAAACAGTTCTATTGATACGGTACTAGCTAATGAAATAATGAGCAAATCGCCAAAAACCATTGAAGCCGATGCACTTGCAATTGATGCAATGGAAATCATGAGAGGAAATAATATCAGTCAATTATTAGTAACAAATGAAAACCAATATCTAGGTGTTATACATTTGCACGACTTAATAAAAGAGGGATTAATTTAAGTTCAATACAGAAAAGGAAACCATAAAAAAACGATTAAACTAAAAAAAGTTCTGTTTCAGAAAATAATCTATGGATAAAAATCATTACGTAGCCATTATGGCCGGTGGTATAGGCAGCAGATTTTGGCCTATGAGCCGAACTGGTTTCCCTAAACAGTTTTTAGATATTTTGCATACAGGTCGCACACTCATTCAATCCACCTATGATCGTTACCTGCAATTTATTCCCAATGAAAATATTTATGTAGTAACCTCTAATGAGTACAAGGAAATTGTAAAAAAGCAATTGCCAAACCTTCCTGTTGAAAATATTTTATGTGAACCTTCACGTAAAAACACAGCACCCTGTATTGCTTATGTTTCATACAAACTGCAGGAAATTAATAAAAACGGATTATTGATTTGTGCACCTGCAGATCATTTAATACTTGATGCGCCTGCTTTTACAAAAGTTTGTCTAGATGCCTTTCATTTTGTTGACAATATTAATGCTTTAATTACTTTAGGTATAAAACCAACTTATCCCAATACCGGTTACGGCTATATTCAACATGAACCCATGCCGGTAGCAGATAATGTGTACCAGGTAAAAACCTTTACTGAAAAGCCCAACCTTGAACTGGCCAAAACATTTTTAGCCAGCGGAGATTTCTTGTGGAATGCCGGCATCTTTGTTTGGAAAGTAAAAAACATCATTAAAGCATTTGAAAAATACTTGCCTGAAATGAATGAAGTGTTTGCAGCAGAGAAAGATAAATTTAATACGGCTGAGGAACAAGAGGCTGTTGAACGTATTTATCCGCAATGCACAAATATTTCTATTGATTATGGCATAATGGAGAAAGCAGATAATGTATATGTGGTTCCATCTTCTTTTGGCTGGAGCGATTTAGGCACCTGGAACAGTGCTTATGAAAATATGGAGAAAGATTATTTTGGCAATGCGGTAGCAGGAAAGCATGTAATGATTATTGATGCAACTAAAAATGTGGTACATGCCGAAGACAAAAAGCTTGTTTTATTGCAGGGTTTAGACGATTTTATAGTTGTTGACACAAAAGACGTACTGCTCATCTGCAAAAAAGAAAAAGAACAGGAAATTAAACAATATGTTGCTGAAGTTAAACGAAATAATGGTGATAAATATCTTTAGGCTAAGAAATGAAAGAATAGAAAGCATCACATTAAAAATAAGCAATTAGCAATTTGCAAAAAAGGAGAGGAGTTGCATTTCAATGTAACCCCTCTCCTTTTTTTATTTTAATTTTTTATCTCTTAGCTAATTCTTGTTGCTGATAAATTCAAATGCTTTAAAATCTTTTCTGATGGCGGCCTTTTTTACTTTGGCCGGGTTATTAAAAATCTTATAGCGGTTTACATCAATCAATTCATGTGCTTTGCAGTAATTGTCAAGATCTTCTACATGAAACAACACATCATGCAGCCATTCCACCTCCTGGTCTATATCCTGTTGGCTACGATGCTCATTATTGAGCAAAACAAGTAAATCTCGGCGTTGTTTTCTGTTCATGTAAATAAAACAATTAGTTAATAACCTACCATTCCTTTCTTATTTGGGCATCCGCAATTGCTCTTTTTGGATGCGCTGCAACCGGAAAACAGCAATATCGAAGTAATTAACAATAGAAAAGTAATTTTGGTTGAACGCTGCATCTGCAAACTCACAAATTTTTTCAGGATCATTGGACAATTGTTTTTAACGTGAATTCTAAATTAACTATTTTCCCAGAGAATTATTGTAATAAGCCAAATGAATTCAGGAAAAAATAACAGGATACTTCTTGCACCGCTAGATTGGGGACTGGGGCATGCAGTTCGTTGTATACCCATAATCAGGGAGTTGCGTTTAAAAGGCTGCGAAGTGGTGCTGGCTGCAGATGGTTCCATAGCCACTTTATTGGAAGATGAGTTTCCTGGAATTAAGATTATTCAATTAAAAGGATATAACATCAAATATAGTTCCCGTACTTCGTTGTTCAAAAGCATCCTTTTCCAATTGCCTTCAATTTTAAGAACCATTCAAAAAGAACATAGCTGGCTGCAAAACTTGTTAAAAACAAATCATTTTGATTATATCATCAGCGATAATCGTCCGGGCTTATGGAATAAAAAAGCAAACTGCATTTATATCACCCATCAGTTATTAATACATTCAGGAAAAGGGAAATGGATGAATCTTTTGTTGCAAAAAATTCATTCAACCTATATTAAAAAATTTAACAGCGTTTGGGTTCCCGATCTGGAGGGCCCTAAAAACCTGGCAGGTGAATTATCACACCCGTTAAAAACAAACCTGCATCCAGATTATATTGGGTTTTTATCAAGATTAGAAAGTGCGGAACCGGTTTCTACAGAAATTGATCTGTTGATTTTATTATCTGGTCCAGAGCCGCAACGAACGATATTGGAAAAAAAGATTGTTGTACAACTTACGGAATATCAAGGTTCAGTTTATTTTGTGCGGGGGCTTCCTAATTTTCATACATCACATATTGAAGTTCCACCTAACGTTAAACTGTTTAATTATATGCCTGCTTCAACTTTGCAAAAAGTAATTGCAGCTTCCAAATTCATCATTTGCAGAAGCGGTTATACTTCTCTAATGGACTTATTTAACCTGAATAAAAAAGCCATTCTTATACCAACACCCGGCCAACCCGAGCAGGAATATTTAGCTGCTTATATGCAGGATCAATCTTATTTTCCATTTGTAAAACAAAAAGATTTTGATTTGCAAATCTGTTTAAAGAAAGCAGAACTGTTTACATATCAAA
>DAIOWB010000067.1:0-7477 GCA_036758725.1 Lacibacter sp. | reverse complement strand
TTGCTTGCCAATTTATTTTTTGGCATCAACTTCAGTATGGTAAAGCTCATATCGCCTGCACTTGTACAGCCTTTTGGTTTAAATTTTATACGTGTTGCCATAACTGTACTCTTATTCTGGATTTTATATTTGATAAAACCTTCTTTTGCGGGTATTGATAAAAAAGATATTCCCCGTTTTATTTTATGCGGCGTTACCGGTGTTGGTATTAATCAATTGCTGTTTATTAAAGGCCTCACATTAACCACACCTGTGCATGCCGCTCTGCTGATTTTGGTTACTCCTGTTTTTATTTTACTTATTGCTATTGTATTAAAAACTGAAACTGTTTCTTTATTAAAATTAACCGGTTTAATGTTGGCTATAGCGGGGTCATCTATTCTCATTGCATCTAAAGAAACGGTAGCTATAGCACCCAATATGTTTCTGGGTGATTTGTTCATCATAATCAACGCCGTTTCTTATGCATTTTATTATGTATTGGTTAAACCACTTATGCAAAAATACAGTCCGGTACATGTAATAAGATGGGTGTTTAGTTTTGGAATTGTAATGATTACACCTTTATGCTGGAGTCAATTTGTATCTATTGAATGGAATGTGTTTGATTTTTCACAACTGGCAGCATTAGCTTTTGTGGTATTAGGTGCCACCTTTTTTGCATATCTGTTTACTGTTTACGGGCTTAAACATTTGAGTGCTACTGCTGCAGGTTCTTATATTTATCTGCAACCGTTTTTTGCTGCCGGCATTTCTGTGTTTTTCTTTAATGAAAAACTTTCTGTTTATAAACTGGTTGCTGCAGCTTTGATTTTTTCAGGAGTATATTTTGTGAACTGGAAAAAAGAAAATTGAAAATTATCTCTTACCGTTTCTTTCAAACAGCCATTTCAATGGCACTTGTTTTTCAGGTGTTAATTTAAATTGTTTAATACTCCGTTCACTGAGGATATGCATGGCTTCTTCAATACTATCGGTTAAAAAAAATAACTGATCATCTCCCTGTGAAATAGCTCCCTTTTCTTTCATAAGTTGAATATGCGCCATCATTTCTTTATGATATTCTTTATCAAAAACAATAACCGGGAAATCCATTATTTTTTTTGTTTGAATAAGCGTAATGCTTTCAAACAATTCATCTAAAGTACCAAAGCCACCGGGCATACAAATAAAAGCATAGGAATATTTAATAAGCAGGGTTTTACGTACAAAAAAATAGCGGATAGTTACAGTCTTATCGAGATAAGGATTGGGCTCTTGCTCCTGAGGTAACAGAATATTGCAACCAACACTTCTTCCATTTACATCTTTGGCACCCCGGTTGGCTGCTTCCATTAATCCTGGCCCTCCTCCCGTCATAACGGTAAACCCCATTTTTGCAACTTCTGCTGCAACTTTACGAGTAAGTTTGTAATACTCATGATCTTCTCCATAACGGGCCGAACCAAAGATGGTTACACATGGACCAATAAATGAAAGTTCACGGTAACCTTTAATAAACTCAAGTAATACTTTCCATGCAAAAATGAATTCTTTCCATCTGCTTTGCGGGCCTTCTAAAAATTTTATTTCACTGGGTTGATTCATTTTATTTTTTATTTTTTTGCATCCAGTTCATTTCAGGAATTGTAGCAGCATCTTTAAAATAATTAAAATGCAAACTATCATTCCATCCATTTGGATTTTTATTAAATGTTTTGCTGCTGAAAAAAATCATGCCTTGTATGTTTGCAGTATTTCGAAGCAATTGAATTTGTCGTGGTAGTTGTGTACTGTCCTTCCATGCATCATTACTTCCTGCACGGTATATACCTAAGCCAATATAACAATGCTTTCCATAAGTATGTTTGCTCCACCAATCAATCAACACTTCATAAGGCGCCGCTTTATGGCCAAACTCCCAATACAATTGCGGGGCTACATAATCAATCCATCCTTTTTGTAACCACAACAAAATATCGGCGTACAAATCATCGTAATTGGTTTGCCCGGCTTTGGTATTACTGCCTCTTGCATCTTTATCACTGTTTCGCCACACTCCAAACGGACTGATTCCAAACTTTACCCATGGCTTTGTTTTTTTAATTGTGTTTGCAAGCGCCAGAATAATAGAATCAACATTGCTTCTTCGCCAGTCTTCTTTATTCATTCCTTTTCCATAACGTTTATAAGAAACGGAATCGGGGAATTCTTTTCCTGCAATACGATAAGGATAAAAATAATCATCAAAGTGAATAGCATCAACAGCATACCTTTCAGTTATATCTCTGATCACTTCTTCAACAAATGCCTGTGCATTTTTATTACCCGGATCAAAATATTTTTTATCGCCATAATTTAAAAACCAATCGGGGTGTAAACGGGTAATATGAGAAGGCGCAATTGAAGCTGTTCCAATTTTAAAATCGGCTCTGTATGGATTACACCATGCATGAAACTCCATATTGCGTTTATGTGTTTCACTGATCATAAACTGTAAAGGATCGTAATAAGGAGTTGGTGGTTTGCCTTGTACACCACTTAACCATTCGCTCCATGGTTCATACATTGAAGGATAGAATGCATCTGTTGCAGGGCGAATTTGCATAATGATGGCATTCATTCCATTTTGTTTATGCAGATTAAGTAAGCGGATGAATTCTGCTTTTTGAGAATCAACAGCTATTCCTTTTTTTGAAGGCCAGTCAATATTATCAACAGATGCAACCCATACCGCCCTGAATTCAGTTTTTATTTGAGCATGAACAATGAACCATGTGTTTATTGAAAATAAAAATAACAGTAAGCGTAACATGTTGCTTTAATTTGAAAGACGGATTTTATCCAACAAACTGCTTATTAGTTCAGCTTCGCCTTTTGAAAGATTTTTTACAATACTATCAATTGCCTGGGGGCTTTCATCAAGTTTAGCAAGAAGGGCTTTTCCTTTTGCGGTAATACTAACATCAACCAGTCTTTTATCTTTTTTGCTGATGGTTTTTTTAACCAGTTTTTTTATAATGAGCCGATCTACTATGCGGCTGGTATCGCTCATTTTGTCCAGCATGCGTTCTCTTATTTGTAAAGTAGACATGGGCTCTACGTTTCCTCTTAATATGCGAAGAATGTTGTATTGCTGTAGTGTTAAGTCATGAGCTTCTACAAAGTTTTTAATTCGCTCAGTAACCCAGTTGTAAGTAAAAATTAAATTCACAACAACTTTGTGATGTTCGTTTCTGAATTTTCTGATTTGGTGGATGTCTTTCTCTAAACTCATATGCTGTAGGTTTCAGTTTGCTAAAAAAATGTATCATCAATATTCTGCTAACTTAGGTTTTGTATCAAAGATGGAATCTATTTTCTGCATAACATCATCGGTTAAAAGTTTTTCTGTTTCAATTGCCTTCAGGTTTTCTATAAGCTGTTCTTTTTTAGTTGCGCCTAAAATGGCTGTTGAAACATTGGGATTATGAATACACCATGCAATAGATAACGAAGCCATACTTACACCTAATTCATTTGCAAGCTTTTCAAAGTTCCGAACCCTGTTTAATTTTTCATCGGCAATGGTTTTATCTTTTAACCATTCAAAACCAGGGATGCTTAACCTGGAGTCTTCAGGAATACCTGCGTTGTACTTACCGGTTAATAACCCACTTGCTAAAGGGCTCCAAATTGTAGTGCCCAACCCAACATTTTTAAAAACTTCAAGATATTCGTTTTCCATTTTTTGACGATTAAAGAGATTGTACTCTGGCTGCTCCATTGTTGGACCAATTAAACGGTAAGCCTGCGCTACCCTGTGAGCTTCCATAATTTCAACACCACTCCATTCACTGGTACCCCAATATAAAATTTTTCCTTGTTGTATTAAATGATTCATAGCCCATACTACTTCTTCAACTGGTACATTTTTATCGGGCCGATGACAGAAAAACAAATCCAGATATTCAACCTGCAAACGTTGCAATGCTTCGTTACAAGCTTCTATAATATGTTTGCGGCTGAGGCCATGTTGGTTAGGCTTATTGTTTTTTCCCCGCCAGCCAAAAAACACTTTACTGCTTACGGTATAGCTTGTACGGTCCCAATTTTTTTTATGTAAAACCCTGCCCATCATTTTTTCACTTTCGCCCAAAGCATATACTTCAGCATTATCAAAAAAATTGATGCCATGATCATAAGCAATTCCCATGAGTTCATCGGCAATGCTGTCGTCAATTTGCTTATGAAAGCTAACCCAGCTTCCAAATGAAAGCACACTGAGTTGTAATCCTGATTTTCCTAATCTTCTATATTCCATAAATTAAAGTTATATGTTGTAAGTTATAAGTTTAAAGAAAATGATAAAGAGTGAAAATATTTTTTGGAATTCATTTATTTGTTGAGTAAAGGCTTCCCATTTTTGAACAAAAGCAAACTAATTTCCGGCAAACTTTGAAGCGCCTACAAGTATAATTCCTGTAACAGAATCAATACGGCCGTTTTTCAGGTTTTCATCGCTTTCAAATCCTTTTCCAAAAATGGTTTTGGTTTTTTGCCTTATTTCAACATCCCGGTTGGTAAACAGTTTATGCAGACTTTGCTCCCAAAACAACTCATTTGTTTTAAGTGTATCGCCGTTAATGCGTATTACCACAACACTATCATTTAATATTACACGGTTTTGCTGCTCATAATAAAATGCATTTTTTGCATCGAGGTAACTTTCTATCTGCAGGCTGCTGTCATAAAAATCTACGTGAATTGTTTTTGGAAATTCAACTCGTGGTACGCTATCAAAATAACGTAACATATATGGAGAAGTGAGTTTTGCTTTTAGCCGCCCACCCTGGCTGAGATAACTCACTACCCCTTTTACTTCATCTACGCTTAATTTTTTTTCCTGCAGGCCCTGAATCACTTTAATATCATTCTCACAGGCAAAGAAAAAGCAGCAGCTTACAAAGTATACTGCTGCCTTCAATAATTTATTTTTATAACCAGTGCGGTTAATCATACTTACGTTTAATAAACCAGATATCACTTAAAGAGAAACCAAGTGCAAAACGAATATAGTTTTCACGTAACAATGAAGATCTGTTACCACGCTGTCCAAATTCAAATGATGTGTTTATGATATTATTTCTGTTTAATTCAGAAAAAGAATAACGTTTAATGGGCAATCCTATACCAAACGTAATACCATAATTATTTAAATCGCCTGCAATTGTAAAAGGCTCTGTTCCATAATGAAATCCTGCACGGTAAATTACCTGGTTCCAGTAAGATTTTCCTGTGCCACGAATATCAGGCATAAACTGTCCGCCTACTTTTAATTGCCAGCTGTTTTGAACTAAGTCTTTATTTCCAAAATAACGGTATTCACCCCAGTTAGAAAGTTCAATATCTGCACCAATTCTTAAGCTGCTTTTTCCTTCGCTTTCATACATCAATCCAAAACCATATGTAGATGGATAAATGATTTCTCCCTTAATATTTTTTATTTCAGATACTGAATCGAGTCTTATTTCTGTACCTGCTTCATCTGAAACAAAAAAAGATTCATACACTTCATCTCTTTTTGCTCTCATTTTGCTTTGCAGACTTGTGTAAGCACCAAGATGAAGCGAACTCAGTTTTCTGTTAACTGTATCTTTTTTTATTTTAATCATGTACTGGATACCCAAATCAACAAAAGGAGCACCAAAATTATTTTTAAGTTCTTTCTTTCCTAAACGGTAACGATCGGGCACAGTATCATTGTAAATTGAAAGCTTGGTTATATAATCTGCAGTACCAAACCGATACCCGCTGTTTATACCAAAACTGAAATTCTTAATTCCAATTCCTGTTCCTATAAATGCCTGATAGGTACCACCCGTTCCTTCATAAATAGTTTGAACACTATCGCCTGCAGAAATGCGGCCGCCTCCCTGAATATTATAACTTACTTTATTTAATGGTCTTAAACCAAAAGCAAGTCCCCAATTATATTTTGCTTTTTGTGGCTTTATCTGAAAACCACTTGCCAAATAAGGGATATAAGCATTGTTAGATGAATAGGTGCTGCCTTTGTTATTACTCAACCGCCTGTTATTCATATCTAACCCAATATCAAGAATAGCCCTTTGCGGACCAAACTTGCTGTAAGAAGCCGGATTAATGAAATTGATTGTCTGAAAATCGCCATAAGCGGCTGATAAATTTCCCATTCCTCTGTTGGCAATATTGCCAGAAGGAACAATATCACCTAAGCCATAACGGCTCCATGGTGAATTATCTTGCGCTAATGCGTTGATTACAAGTGCTGACCACAGCAAAGAAACCAAAAAAACTCGTTTACCTATTATACTCACTGATTGCATACAGACCTTTAAATATTAGTTGAGGGTCTGCAAATATCTGGTTTTTGAGCAGAGGAGCAAAATGAACCGTATCGCCCCCGGTTAACAGCACGTTAAAGTTCCCGTACTTTTCTGCATAAGCATCAATAATGCCATCAATCTCTTTTGCCATTCCCCATGCAACACCACTTAATAAATTTGTTTTTGTATCATACCCAATCAAAGGAAAATTCCATTCCATATTCACTAAAGGAAGTTTTGCAGTTAATTGATTCATGCTTTTAAAACGCATTTCCAAACCGGGAGAAATACTGCCGCCCAAAAACTGGTTTTGATTGTTGATGAAATTATAAGTGATACAAGTACCAATACCTATAGCTAAATTATTCTTCTTTGGAAACAAATAAACAGCTGCTGCACAAAGAGCTAACCTGTCGGCACCAATTGTTTCGGGTTTACCAACAGGTGTGGTAAAAGGCAATTGGGTAAGATGAGATAAAAGATGAAAATTAGTATGATGACTTAATACTTCTTCAACAACCGGTTGATGGTTGATTACAGATGATAAAACAGAAAATGCCGGATTGAATTTTTGTATGATTTCTTCTATGCTTTCTTTACTGTCATCATTAAGAATAATAATTTCCTGCAGTTGATTGCTTTCAAACACCGCCGCTTTTAAACGGGTGTTGCCAAAATCGAAACAAATGGTTACCGGCATAGAGCGAAGTTACAGATCAAAACTAAACCCTTCTAAATTCCTGAAATGCCCGTTGAGTTTTACTTTTGTTTTCAACGTGTCCATTTCTGTAAGCATAGGAAGTACTTTGCTTAAATGCCGTTTTAAATATTCCTGCCGTTGTGCTTCACGAAACAAGCCGAGGAGTTCATATTCTTCCTCTGCATTTAATCCCATATGATGGGCAACATCAAATGCTTTCAACTCTTCTTCAGGTTTTTTAAAATCCTTACTTACTTCCAAAAGTTTATGTAGCGCCTTAATGCCCAGTACCACTTTTTGCATAAGCAACCTGTTACCATCATCAGCATCATCAGGATAAGTAACAATGGCACCACTATATAATTTATCAGGAATTTCTTTTATGAGTTCAAGCAGGCGAAACACTTTTACACCGGTTGTAGAAATATCCATTTTACCATCTTCATATACA
>DAIOWB010000066.1:0-11424 GCA_036758725.1 Lacibacter sp. | reverse complement strand
GAAGTTGCAAATAATTTACGGATGGTTCCTTCATCAGCTTTTGCAGGATCTGTGGCACCAATGAGTGTTCTGAAATCAGCCACTGCATTTTCTTTTTCAAGAATGGCTGCAATAATTACTCCGCTGCTCATAAATTCTACCAGTTCACCATAGAAAGGGCGCTCTTTATGTATTGCATAAAATTCACCAGCTCTTTCAGCAGAAAGTTTTGTTTGCTTTAAAGCCACCACTTTAAAACCTGCTTTGATAATTTTGTCTAAAATAGCACCGGCATGTCCATTCCTCATGGCATCGGGCTTAATCATTGTAAATGTTCTATTGCTCATTATTTTTTTAGTTTTTGCGCCGCAAAGATAAGGTGAAAGTGAGAGTGGATAATTGATAATTGAAAATTTATAATGATGCTGATTTTGTTGTTAAATTGGTTGGTTAAAACGGCCAATTTTCAATTATACATTATCAATTATCCATTATATTCATTTTCCCCTACATTTGCAGCCGCATATTATGCAAGAAATACAAGAATTATATCCCTTTCTCCATACGCCTTCAAAGATGGTAATAACAACCCATCAAAAACCCGACCCTGATGCTTTAGGATCATCTCTGGGCTTATATCATTTGCTAATTCAGTTGGGGCATACTGTTCAAGTAATTTCTCCAACCAACTGGGCTGCTTTCTTAGAATGGATGCCGGGTGCACAAACAGTTTTGAACTATGAAATTTCAATTGATAAGTGCAATAAAATAATACAGGAAGCCGACTATATTTTTTGTCTTGATTTTAATTCATTAAACCGCACCAAAAAGATGGAACCGGTTTTGGCCAATGCAACGGGCAAACGAATTTTAATTGATCATCACCGTGAACCACAAACCGAAGTATTTGCTTATGGCATCAGTGATGTAAATAAAAGTTCTACTTGTGAAATGATTTATGATTTCATTATTCACAGCGGGCACAGTGAAAAGTTGAATAATGAAATGATGCAATGCCTCTATGCAGGTGTGATGGGTGATACGGGAAGTTTCCGTTTTCAATCAACCACTGCCACTGTTTTTGAGATGGTGGCTGATTTTAAACGCCGTGGTCTGAATCATACTCCCATCCACGAAAATATTTATGATAATTTCCTGGAAAACCGTTTTCGGTTTATTGGCCATGTTTTATTGAACCGAATGCAGGTAGACTATGAATTAAATACGGCATTAATCAGTGTAACCAAACAGGATTTGTTACGATACCAGATTAAAACCGGTGATACAGAAGGTTTAGTGAACTATCCGCTGGGTATACAGGGCATTAAATTGGCCGCTTTGGTTATTGATAGAGATGAAAAAAGAAAATGGAGTTTCAGAAGTAAAGGTGACTTTGATTGTAATACCTTTGCCCGCCGGCATTTTAACGGAGGAGGCCATTTTAATGCAGCAGGTGGCGAACGTGATGAAAGCCTGGAAGAAAATGTACAGTTATTTAAAACCGTTATTCAAGAATATAAATCTCAATTAGAAACTTTTTAAATACAAACAATGAAGACAATTCAATCAATTTTTGTTGCAATGCTGGCAGTAACAGTCTTGGCATCATGTGGTGGCGGATCTTTTAAGAAAGCAAAGAGTGGCTTACTTTACAAGATTATTTCTGATGGTAAAGGGGCACAATTAAAACCCGGCAACTTTATTAAGTTTAACGCTATTGTAAAGCAGAAAGATTCTGTTACTTACAATTCTTATGGTAAGATTCCTGCTTTTACTGCGGTAGATAGTGCAGGCCGTCCTTACGATCTATCTGAAATTTTACCTTTAATGAAAGCTGGTGACAGTGCCATTATTGTACAAAGTGTAGATTCTATTGCTAAAATGAATATGGGTCAAATGCCTCCGGGATTAAAGAAAGGAGATAAAATTACAATCAGCATTCGTATTATTAAAGTGTTGGAAGATTTAACTGCTGCACAAACTGATTATAACAATGAAATGACAGCTCAAAAAGAAAATGAGTATAAAGTAATTGAAGCTTATCTAAAATCAAAAAACATTGCAGCTACTAAAACTGCTTTTGGTACTTATGTTGCAATTGAAAACCCAGGTGTTGGTGCAAAGCCAGATAGTGGTAAGCAGGTTTCTATTAAATACACTGGACGCAATTTTGAAGGAAAAGCATTTGATTCAAATGTTGATACCGCTTTCCATCACGCAGAACCTTTAAATATTATTATTGGTCAAATGGGAAGCATTCCTGGTTTTGAAGATGGTGTTAAACAGTTTGCAAAAGGCGGTAAAGGAAAAGTATTTATCCCATCAATGCTTGGATATGGTATACAAGGATCACCTCCTGCAGTTAAGCCTTACGAAAATTTGATTTTTGATATTGAAATACTCGATATTACTGTTGCTCCAAAACAACAAATGCCACCTATGCCGCCACAAGCACCGGCAGCAGGCGGACAGAATAATCAATAAAATAAAAGAACTTATTATGACGAACCGGAGATATGAAAATGTCTCCGGTTTTTTTATGCTTGAATATAAGCTTCATATAATTGTATTACCTGCATTGCTTCCTTTACATCATGCACTCTTAAAACAGCAGCCCCTTTTGTAATGGCAATGGTATTTAAAACGGTAGTTCCATTCAATGATTCTTCAGGAGTAAGTTGAAGTGTTTTATAAATAGTTGCTTTCCGGCTTAACCCTGCCAATACCGGCACATTAAAAATGTTCAACACTTCCAGCTTTTTAAGCAGTTGAAAATTATGCTCAATGGTTTTGCCAAAACCAAACCCCGGGTCTATGATGATGTCTTTAATTCCAACATTTTTACAAGCTTCCATTTTATGAATAAAGTAATCAACTACTTCTTTTGTTACATCTTCATAGGTTGCATTTTGCTGCATTGTTTCCGGTGTGCCTTTCATATGCATAGCTATATAAGGCACATTGATTGCCGCAACTGTTGAAAGCATTTGCATATCCATTTCACCTGCACTTATATCATTCACCATATCAGCGCCAGCAGTAACAGCTTCTTTTGCTACTGTTGAATGATAAGTATCAATGGAAAGAAATGTTGATGGATATTTTTCTTTAATGGATTTGATAGCAGGTAATACTCTTTGTAATTCTTCTTCAGCTGAAATGCGGTTACTGCCCGGCCGGGTACTTTGTCCGCCAATATCAAGTATTGTTGCTCCTTCATCAATCATTTGTCCGGCTCTTTGTAAAACCTGTTCCATTTCCTGTACACGGCTGCCACTGTAAAACGAATCGGGAGTAAGATTGAGTATGCCCATCACTACCGGCTTATCAATCACCAATAATCTTCCTTTGCAGTTGAGTGTGTACATTGTATTTTTGATGAAATTGTTAACAACACGAATTAACGAAACTATTTTCATAAGCAAATGAGTACAATTGATCAGTATACAAAAGTAATTGCCCAATGCAGGGAAATTTTTAAGAAGAAAACAATTGATTATGGCACATCGTGGAGGGTTTATAGAACCATTTCCATTGTTGACCAGATTTATATTAAAGCGAAACGAATCCGTACCATCCAGGAAAAACAGGAACAAAAAGTTGGCGATACAGTAGCATCAGAATTTAAAGGCATTCTTAACTATGCAGTTATTGGTATCATTCAGTTAGAATTAAAAGCAGATGACGCAGAAGAATTGCCCATTGAAAAAGTATTGAGCTTATACGATACTATTGCAGAACAGGCACGCCTGCTGATGCTGGATAAAAATCATGATTATGGTGAAGCATGGAGGGAGATGAGCCAGGAAAGTTTTGTTGATCTCATTCTTGCCAAACTGCAGCGCATCCGCCAGATACTGTTAAACGATGGAAAAACATTGGTAAGCGAAGGCATTGATGCCAATTATTACGACATGATTAACTATGCAGCTTTTGGATTAATCTTAATTGAAGAAGGATTGCATGTGGGGTAGTTAGTAATTGATAATTGAAAATGGATAATTGATAATTGATGATATACGGTCGGAACGCTTAAAGCGGTCTGAACGATTATAATAAAAAAATCTTATAACCAGTCACAACTATTATGAAAGTATTACTCATCATCATCCGTTGGTTTGTTGGCATTTTATTCATCTTTTCCGGTTTGGTAAAAGCCAATGATCCGTTGGGATTAAGTTATAAGATGCAGGAATTTTTTGAAGCATGGGGTGTACAGGGTTTTCATCAGTACACACTTACCATGTCAATCTTAATGAATGCATTTGAAATTATTGCAGGTGTTGCTGTGATTATTGGATGGAGAATGAAATTGTTCAGCTGGTTATTGTTATTGCTCATCATCTTCTTTACATTTTTAACCGGGTATGCATGGCTGGCAACAAATGCGGATGGTTCAGCAAAGTTTGCAAGCTGCGGATGTTTTGGTGATTGTTTACCACTTACACCAAAGCAATCGTTTATAAAAGATTTGATTCTGTTTGTTTTAATTGATTTCATCTTCATTTTTCATACGAGAATAAAACCGCTATTTACAAGTAATGTTTTCAATGTTTTAGCAATTACCCTGGCAGTACTATTTTCATTCGGATTTCAATGGTATACGCTCACATATTTACCAGTTGTAGATTGTCTGCCTTTTAAAAAAGGAAACAATCTGATTGAATTAAGAAAAATGCCAGCCGATGCGGTACCTGATAAATATGAATACAAGTTTATTTATGAAAAAGATGGGAAAGCTCAGGAATTCTCAATGAAAAATCTTCCTGATAGTACCTGGAAGTTTGTAGATCGAAAACAAACACTCATTGCAAAAGGGAAAAACAATGAACCCAAAATCAAAGACTTTGAATTAAAAACAATCAACGGTGAAGATCTTTCTGAAAACATTCTTCAGCAGAACGGAACTTATTATATCTTATTCATAAAAAGTTTTGATGATCTTAAATTCGATGTTCAATGGGTGAAGGAGGTTTCAGCATTAGCATCAAAACAAAAATTAATTATTGTTACCAGTGTTCCCGAATCTGCAAAAGCATTTTTTGCAACGGATGCAGTATTAAAAGAAACAAACATTTTAATTTGTGATGTAACGGCTATTAAAACAGCGGCAAGAGCAATACCTACACTGTTTAAAATGAATGGTCCGGTAGTCATTGATAAATGGAGTGCAGCTGATTTCAATAAAGTAATATATTAACTTACATTATTGGGAAATTATATTTTTAAAAAAATAGTCTATGGCATCCTCGTACTGGCAGGTGTTGTTACAGTTGTGTTCTGGATGTTCCAGGGTTTTGGTGATCCTGCCCGTTTGGTGATGGGACAAACAGGTGACAGCGCCACCATCTCCAACATCAAAAAAGAATTGTATCTCGATCAACCTAAATGGAAGCAATTTCTATTATATGTAAATGATGTGTCACCTATTGCCATCCATAGTAAAGAAGAAATAGAAAAAAAGAAATTACAGGGTTTGTTTATTGGAAGTGAACAAAATCTTGCATTTAAACTGCCATACTTACGTCGCAGTTATCAAACAAAAAAACAAGTAGGAGAGTTACTGATGGAAGCATTGCCCGGCACTATTATGCTGGCTTTAGCTGCCATGCTACTTGCAACTGTGTTGGGAGTTTTTCTTGGAGTTTTAGCTGCAGTAAATAAAAATACATGGATGGACACCTCAGCTGTATTCAGCAGCATCATTGGCATTTCTGCACCATCTTTTTTTATGGGAATTGTAATTGCTTATGTATTTGGTTTTGTACTGAATAAATACACCGGTTTAAACATGACAGGCAGTTGGTTTGATATTGATGTACAAACCGGTGAACATTATTTTACATTACAGAATTTAATTCTTCCTGCAGTTACATTGGGTATTCGTCCGCTGGCAATTATTACACAACTCACCCGTAGTTCTATGCTGGATGTATTGAACCAGGATTATATAAGAACTGCCTATGCCAAAGGCCTAAGCAAAAAAGTAGTTATCTGGAAACATGCACTGCGTAATGCATTAAATCCGGTGATTACTGCTGTTACAGGATGGTTTGCAGAACTGCTGGCAGGTGCATTTTTTGTAGAATATATATTTGGTTGGAAGGGGATTGGAAAAGTTACTGTTGAAGCATTGGAAAAACTGGATTACCCTGTTGTAATGGGCAGTGTGTTGATAAGTGCTTTTATTTTTGTTTTAATTAATATGCTTGCAGATATTCTGTATGGACTTGTTGACCCAAGGATACGGTTATCCTAAATACGAAAGCCGCCTCTTACAGCAGCTTTCGTTCGTTGAGATCGCCTATGTTTAAAACAGAAATGGAATGAGGGTTACATCCATTTCACTAAAAATTGGTTGAACTCCTCACGCAAGTCTTTTACAACTTTTTCAAAGCTGTTAAATTCGTCTTTCACCTGGTCGTGTTCGCCAATGAGGACGGTTTCAATTTTACCTGCATGTTCTTTAGCATCGGCAAATACTTTGCCGGCGTGTTCATTGATGTTGTGTCGTAACACATCTATATTATTCCGTTGAACAATGAACTGATTCTGGAAATGTTCAACCCCAGCCATTGCTTCGTGCCCGTTATTTTTAGAGGCAACTTCTGCAAGTCTTTTTTGGAGTATATCTAAATCTTGTTTGTAAAATTCAATTGCATTCAGCCAGTCTGTATGCTCGTTACCACAATGGGTAACATTTGTATAACTCATTGGAACAGGGTTTATAAAATTATTGTTTCTGTTTACTCTTTCAAAGTTGTAAACTGATCATAATTTAAACCATGATGAAAATCAGGAAATAGAATGAGATATTTCATGCAATGAATGGTTATTTTATTATAACCTCTTCTACAGCATGTTCATTAAATAATTCATTAATACGATTACGGATTTTTTCTTTTTGAAAAACCAGTTCCTGTTTCAATGGGGCAACGCTGGTTGTAATGATAAGTTGTTTATTAATGAGTTTAATATCATCAGTATATCGGGCAATGGTTTTGCCCATGAGATCTTCCCACAGGTCTTTAATTTCCAATGATCTTACTCTTTGTTTCAGTTTGCTTTGATTGAGAAACTGCTGCATGGCTTCCTGTAAAGAAACTTCGCTCATATGATAAAGTTAATTGATAATTAATAGTTGATAATGGATAATTGAAAATTACAATTCTAACACTTGTAATTTGATTCCTAATTCATCAAATGCATTTATAATCCGGTGCCGGTGAGTATCGGTTAAAAAAACCTGCCCGCCATGTTTTGTACAAACATAATGCAGGAGATTGTGCATGCGTTGTTCATCTAACTTTTCAAAAATATCATCAAGCAAAAGAATAGGAGCAAATCCTTTGTTTTGTTTTAATGTTTCTGCTTCGGCCAGTTTTAAACTAAAGAGTAAACTCTTTCGTTGCCCCTGAGACGCTGTTTGTTTAAAGGCTTCATTATTTAATTGAAACAACAAATCATCTTTATGAATACCAGCTGTTGTTCTTTGCATTAAATAATCCCGCTCTCTTGTTTGTTGTAACAACTGTTCAAATGTATGAATGGACAACTGGCTTTGATAATGAATTGTAACATCTTCTTTTTTTCCGGCAATATGTGTATAAAACCCTGCAACGGCCTCTTGAAAAGCTGGTAAAAAAGAGCAGCGTTTTTTATAAATAATTGTACCTGCTGAAATAAGTTGCTGATCAAGTACATCTAACAGTTCGTTGTTTCTGTTTTGTGTTTGTGCCGCCTGTTTTAAATAACTGTTCCGCTGCTGTAATACTTTATTATAAATAATGAGTTGTTGTAAATACTCAGCATCTAATTGTGAAAACAATGTATCTAAAAATTTCCTTCTTAATTCACTTCCAGCTGAAATGAGTTCAATATCATCGGGGGCAATTACAACACATGGATATTTGCCGATATGCTGAGAAAATTTTTCATAGGCTGTACCATTACAGGTTATTTCTTTTTTTCCGTTTTCCCGAACAATAATTGTTGTATTAATTTCTTCAAGTGATTCTTTCATGATGCCTTCAATACGGAAGCCGCTTTCACCATGCTGTACATTGCTGCTGTCGGTTGCTGTAAAATAACTTTTGGTAAAACAGAGATAGTGGATGGCATCGAGCAGGTTGGTTTTACCCTTGCCATTTGTGCCGGTGATGGCAACAATGTTTTGCTCAAATGCAAAATCCTGTTTTGAATAGTTTTTAAATTGGGTGATTGAAATGGATTTGAGCAAAAGCATAGGCTGCAAGATAAGGAGAGCTATGCCATTGAACCAAAGAAGTAGCTTTGCGTATTTAATTGTATTTGAAACTTAGTGATGCAACTGTTAAGCTGAACTAAATTCTGTGGTACAAGAGTGCGACGCCTATGCAGCTAAATCAACGGTAAACAGCTGGTTACATAAAAATCCACAACCTAAAATAGGGGGTGCAGAATTTGCTTTTACCCCCTTATCTTTGCCACTCTAAAAAATTACCAAAAGTGGCCACTAAATTCACAAAAGAAACTTATTTGTACTGGTATGAGTTGATGCTTTTACTCCGCAAGTTTGAAGAGAAGGCCGGACAACTATATGGCATGCAGAAAATTAGAGGTTTCTGCCATCTTTATATTGGACAGGAAGCCATTGCCGCAGGTTGTATGACGGCTATTCGTGCTGAAGACAAAATGATTACTGCTTACAGAGATCATGGTTTGGCTATTGCCAAAGGGGTGAGTGCAAAAAGCTGTATGGCTGAGTTGTATGGTAAAGCAACAGGTTGTTCAAAAGGAAAGGGTGGAAGTATGCACTTTTTTGGTGTAGATGTTGGCTTTTTTGGCGGACACGGAATTGTAGGTGCACAAATTGGAACCGGTGCCGGTTTGGCTTTTGCTGAGAAATATAAAGGCACCGATAATGTATGCCTTTCTTTCTTTGGAGATGGAGCTGCACGCCAGGGTATGTTGCATGAAACATTTAACCTGGCCATGTTATGGAAGTTACCGGTTGTGTTTATTTGTGAAAATAACAATTACGCCATGGGTACTTCTGTAGAACGTACAAGTAATGTTGTTGATATTTATAAACTGGCTGATGCATATGATATGCCTGCCGACAGTATTGATGGTATGGACCCGGAAAGTGTACATGATGCTGTAATACGTGCTGTAAACCGTGCAAGAAAAGGAGATGGTCCAACACTTTTAGAAATTAAAACATACCGTTATAAAGGCCACTCAATGAGTGATCCTCAGAAATACCGTTCTAAAGAAGAAGTAGAAGAATATAAAGAGAGAGATCCTATTGAAGTATCTAAACAAAAATTACTGGAAGTGTTTGCAGTAAATGAAACGGAGATTGAAGCCATTAATGAACGTGTACGTTTAGAAGTAGAAGAAAGTGTAACGTTTGCAGAGGAAAGTCCATGGCCGGATGATGATGAATTACTGAAGGATGTATATACGGATGCAAACTATCCGTTTATTATGGATTAAAAATAAAGAGTGAGTATATAACAAGTTTAAATTCTGAATTAAAAAATGTCTGAAATTAAAAAAACAACTGCACAGGAACTAGGTGAAGTACATGCAATTAAGCAAGCTAAAGATTTTTGGGAAAAATATTCTAAACCAACTACCTATATAGGCGGTGCTGTTATTTTATTAGCAGGGGGTTGGCTTATATATAACAACTTCATTAGCGGACCTAAAGAAGCAAAAGCAGCTGAAGCTATTGGCCGTGCACAGGAATATTATGCAAAAGATTCATTGGATCTTGCTTTAAACGGAGATGGAGCAACTGCAGGTTTTTTAAAAGTGATTAAAAATTACAGCGGTACAAAAGCGGCAAATCTTGCACATTATTATGCAGGTTCAATTTATCTTAAAAAAGGTGATTTTGCCAATGCCATTAAGCAATTGGAAGATTTTTCAACCAGCGCAACTCAGGTTCAAAGTTCTGCATGGCGCATGCTGGGCGATGCATACATGAGTACCGATAAGAAAGATAAAGGTGCTGCCAGTTATGAAAAAGCTGGTAAGCTGAATGACAAAGATGAATTTTCTTCAAGTGAAAATTTATTCAGAGCAGCATTGGCTTATGAAGTAATTGGAAATAAAGAAAAAGCTATTGAGCTTTTTAAATTGATTAAAGAAAAATATCCAAAATCAAATTCAGCCAGTTTGGTTGATAAATATCTCGGACGTTTGGGAGTAACCAGCAATGAATAAACAAACAATCCTTAACCATCAATAAAAATGGCAGAGGTAAACGATAGCCAATTATATCAGTTAAAAACAGGCACTCATGATTTTACGGGTGCCTGTGTTGTGTTGGTACGCACAGAATGGAATGCAAAAATTGTTGATGAACTGGAAAAAGGTTGCAGAAAAATTTTAGAAGAATTTTCTGTAAAAGAAATCATTACCATTACCGTACCCGGGGCCATTGAAATTCCATTTGCAGTAAAAACATATTGGGATAATAAATCGAGGCATATAAAAACAAGGCCCCATGCATTTATAGCATTAGGCTGTGTAATAAAAGGAGGAACTCCTCATTTTGATTATGTGTGTAAATATGTTACGGAAGGTATTTCCCAGTTAAACTTAATGATTGACGTGCCAACCATTTTTGGTGTTTTAACTGTTGAAAATTTACAACAGGCCGAAGAACGCATTGGTGGCAAGCATGGTCATAAAGGTGAAGAAGCAGCCATCACAGCATTAAAGATGATTGCATTGACCGAGACATTTAAAAATTAAAATCTACTCTTTCAGGAAATAGGTACTTATGAATGTTCAACTGTTTATCCCTTGTTTTGTTGATCAGCTATATCCTCAAACAGCTTTTAATATGGTAAAGGTGCTGGAGAAGTTGGGATGTACCGTTACTTACAATACTAATCAAACCTGTTGCGGACAGCCGGCTTTTAATGCCGGATTTCAGGACGAATGCAAGGATGTGGCTACAAAGTTTCTTAAAGATTTTTCTGGCAGCGATTTCATAGTTGCTCCCAGTGCTTCCTGTGCAGGCTTTGTAAGAAATTATTATGGAAGAATTTTCGATAATTCATCTGTTCATAACGAAGTGAAAGAGATAAATAAACGGATGTATGAATTCAGTGAATTTCTGATTGATGTATTAAAAGTTGAAAATACAGGTGCAAGGCTTGAAGGCAAAGCCACGTATCACGACAGTTGTGCTGCTTTAAGAGAATGTAAAATTAAAGAAGGGCCAAGAAAATTATTAAGCCACGTACAAGGTTTGGAAATTGTTGAAATGAATGATGTGGAAACCTGTTGTGGTTTTGGCGGAACATTTTCTGTAAAGTATGAGCCCATTTCTATTGCCATGGCCGATCAGAAAGTTACAAATGCTTTAACTACAGGTGCTCAATATATGATATCAACAGATTTGAGTTGTTTAATGCACTTAGATGGTTATATCAAAGAGAAAGG
>DAIOWB010000065.1:0-11425 GCA_036758725.1 Lacibacter sp. | reverse complement strand
GATTATTACAATCAACCTTCTTTCATTAAAAATGATCCCATCTCCATTCCTCATCTTTTTACCAAACAACAGGATATTGAAATTGCCGGATTGTTTGCTGCTGTTTTTTCATGGGGCAACAGAACTACCATCATCAACAAATCAAAAGAGTTGATGCAGTTGATGCATATGCAACCACATACATTTTGTTTGAACCATGATTTAGATGCATTAAAAAAATTAGCTGCATTCAAACACCGCACCTTTAATGCAGACGATCTTTATTATTTCATTGCATTCTTTCAGCAGCATTACACAACTAACAAATCATTAGAAACTGCCTTCTTTCCCAAAAAAGGAATGACAGTTGAAGAAGGGTTAAATCATTTCAAACATTATTTCTTTTCTGCTGATCACTTGAAACGAACAGAGAAACATATTTCATCACCAATCCAAAAATCAACCTGTAAACGATTGAATATGTATTTAAGATGGATGGTAAGAAAAGATAATAAAGGAGTTGATTTTGGGCTTTGGAAAAACATTTCAGCATCACAGCTTATTTGCCCGTTAGATGTACATGTTTGCCGGGTAGCCAGAAATCTTGGTTTACTCCATCGTAAACAAACAGATTGGGAAGCAGCCATGGAACTCACCATCAATCTTCGTAAATTTGATAAGATAGATCCGGTAAAATATGACTTTGCTTTGTTTGGCACAGGTGTAATGGAAACTAAAACCATGAAATGAAAAAAATCAATTATAAAAACCTGGCTTTACTTTTTATACTCAATTTTACTTTACTGGTTATTATCTTATCTCTATCTGAGAAATTTTGGCCTAATGAAATAAAGAGAAGTTTTATCTCCATACTCTTACAAAGCTTTATATTTTCAATTATTTTTACAGCAGTATATTTTTTCTTTCACAGAAAAGATAAAACTTAAACCAAATGTCATCAGCGCAGAATATCATTTCACTCATTAATAATGAACTGGCCTTAGATTTTCCAGAAACCATTTCATTTAATGAATTACAACAACAACTTTCCGCTTATATCAACCATCTTATTAATCATGATTTTGAAAAATTAATCTATTATTTATACCGCATCGATATCCACGAAGGAAAGCTCAGGCAATTGTTACAGGAACATGAAGGAGAAAATGCTGCAGCTATTATTGCACAGCTCATCATCGATCGCCAGTTACAGAAAATAAAATCAAGAGCTGAATTTAATTCTGCTGCAGAAACTGAATCTGAGGAAGAAAAATGGTAACGTGTTGCAGATTAATTACAATCCTGTATTTTTAAAGCCCATCACCAACTAAATAGCTGAGATATATGTTTAAACGATTATTGAAATGGTTAGTTATAATCATTGCAATTCTTGCAATAGTGTATTTACTGGGCCCCAACCCATCAACACCAACTTACACAACTGATTTACCTGCGGTACCTGCTAATGCAGCTGGGTTAGAAAGTTTTATCAAACAACAGGAAGCACAACACAAAGTAAAACCTGAGAATGATGCGAGAATTATATGGGCCAATGATTCTAACAAACAAAAAACTGAATATGCTATTGTTTACCTGCATGGATTTTCTGCATCCCAGGGAGAGGGTGATCCGGTTCATAAAAACATTGCCAAAAAATTTGGTTGTAACCTTTATTTATCAAGGCTTGCTGAGCATGGAATTGATACCACAGAAGAATTAATGAATCTGACAGCTGAAAGATATTGGCAAAGCGTAAAAGATGCTTACGCAATAGGCAAACAATTAGGAAACAAAGTTATTCTGATGGGAACATCAACCGGTGGAAGTAATGCATTACAACTGGCATTTAATTATCCTGAAATTTATTCACTGGTATTATTATCGCCCAATATTGCTATCAATGATCCTAATGCATTTCTTACAAATAATCCATGGGGTTTGCAAATTGCAAGAATAGTTAAAGGATCAAACTATATCACAACCAGTGATCAGCGTGAAATTTATAAGAAGTATTGGAATTCACATTACCGTTTAGAATCTATTGTAAACCTGGAAGAATACCTGGAAACAACTATGTTATCAGCAAATTTTCAAAAGATCAAACAACCAACACTGCTGTTGTATTATTATAAAGATGAAGTGCACCAGGACAGCGTAGTAAAAGTAAGCGCTATGCTCAAGATGTTTGATGAGTTGGGAACGTCTGCTGATTTAAAAAGAAAAGTGGCTATGCCAAATACCGGCGATCATGTTTTAGGGAGCTATATAAAATCAAACGACTACCAGGGTGTGGAAGCAGAGATTACAAAATTTATGATGGAGGTTTTAAAAATGCCTGTAATAAATGAATAAAATGCATTACAGTATTCTACTACCAATTCATTTTCTCAACAAATAACTTCAATTATATAAAAATATGGGCCCCCAGATAGACATCAAGGGGCCCTTTTTTGCTTACCTCTGAAACCACAAAAACTAATAAATGACTATGTATCGAATGATATAAAATTTTGTTTTAAGAAATAAAATTTATTGCAGCCAAACACACCCAATGATAGGGATAGGTTTAAAGTTAGCTCTGCAATTGGAATTGGAAGTTGAAAGGAAAAACCAGAGATTCTGCTACAAAATAGAAACAGCATAGCAGATTTGCAAGTAAAACATCATAAAAATTTCTATGTTACATTTTAATGACATATTAGTTCGTCCTTCGTTTTTTAATGCCATCCCTTTTAAGGCTTGGCTGTTTAAAGATTACCTCTGGCAAATGATCTCAGAAAAGTTCAAAAAATAATTTGGTTTTCTGTAGAGCCTGCAATTATAAAACGTTAACAATCAAGAAAGAAGAATTGAATTCTTTGAAATTATAAAAACCTATTAAGCTATTTGCTAATTTTAAACTTATGCTTCTTCATGTTCACCCTTTAAACCCTCAACCTCGCCAAATTAAAACAATCATTGATTGCTTACTCAGTGGCGGAGTGATCATTTACCCTACGGATACCATTTATGGTTTAGGCTGTGACATCTTTCAGCAAAAAGCAATTGAACGCATTTGCCGTATAAAACAGGTAGACCCGCAAAAGGCTCAGCTTTCTTTTATCTGCCACGACCTGAGTGATATGAGTCACTATACAAAAAGCATATCAACTCCCATTTATCGTTTACTTAAACAATATTTGCCCGGCCCGTATACGTTCATTTTACCCGCCAGTAAAGAAGTACCCAGAATTTTAAAAAGTAAAAAAGATACCATTGGGTTGCGTATACCTGATAATGAAATTGCAAGGACTATTTTAAAAGAATTACAACATCCTATTCTCAGTGCATCCTTACCCGGGGAAATGGTAGAAGATTATACAGATCCTGAACTGATGTATGAAAAATTTGGTAAGTTGGTTGATCTTGTTGTTGATGGTGGAATTGGAGGCATGGTTCCATCAACCATTATTGATTGTACAACAGATGAACCAGTAGTAACAAGAATGGGCTTGGGTGAATGGGTTGAATAAAAAACGCTCCGGTTTTAACCGAAGCGTTTTATTTATGCTAAAGTAAGAAGATTATCCTCTGTTTCTGCGGTTGTGTGCTGCAACAAAACGTTGCCTTTTATATTGCTTCATTTCTCTTTTGAGATGTTTTCTTTCCAAAGGACCAATTTTACCATCGTTTCTTTTTGCTATTCTAAAATCATGACGAATATGCTGCTTTTGTCTATGTAAAAGAAATGCTTCGCCTTTTGTGATTTTCCCCTGGCGGAAATGATTTCCAGAGCCCTGATGTTGACGCTGATGTTGTTGCCTTACCTGTGCTGTTGCTGTTAAAGCATAAGCTGTAGTCAAAAGGAACAGGAATAATAATTTAGTTTTCATGTGTAAATTTTTTATTGTTAATAATCCTCCTTATGACGGATAACAGAAATAAAAGTTTAATACCTGTACTAAAAAAGTTCTTCCTGGTTGTGCTGGATATTAAATGACATACGGTGATGTTCACACAAACCAAACAGTTCTATTGCTTTACGATGTTCAGCAGTTCCATATCCTTTATTGTTTTTCCAATTGTAATGCGGATAGTTTTCATGCAGGTTCAGCATATATTCATCCCGGTAAGTTTTGGCTAAAATACTGGCAGCAGCAATGGATGCAAATTGCCCATCGCCTTTTACAAAACATTTATGAGGTATACGTTTGTATTTAATAAACCGGTTTCCATCTATTAATAGTAATTGTGGTTTTTGCTGAAGCTGATCCAAGGCCAGATGCATGGCTTTGAATGAAGCTTTAAGAATATTGCTGTGATCAATCTCTTTTACTTCCACCCTGGCAACAGCAAAGGCAATAGCTTGTTGTTCAATAATCAATCGCAAATTATTTCTGTCTGTTTCTTTTACCTGCTTTGAATCATTAAGCAAAGGATGATAAAAGTCTTTTGGTAAAATTACGGCTGCAGCATAAACAGGACCGGCATAACAGCCACGGCCGGCTTCATCACAACCAGCTTCTATAAACTCTTCTCTGTAAAATGAAAGTAAGGCCATCAGAAACAAAAGTAAGAGCATCTTTGAACTAAAACCTCCGTTGTTAAAACAATTTGCAACTTACCAGCCTTAAACAAAAAACCATAGCGGTTATTTAAAAATAAAGTTCAACATTTGTATATGGCTTTCAACAAAACAAACGATGATCTTCTCCGCAACCACTATCCTTTATTTGAAGAGAAGCTGGTAAGTGAAGTAGAAGAGTTGGGTGAGTTTAAAATATTTCCTGCAGATGAAATACTGATGCGTAAAGGTCAGTTTATTCGTAGTACGATGCTGGTTTTAAACGGATTGATTAAAGTTTACCGTGAAGATGATGAGGGCGGCGAGTTTCTGATGTATTATTTAAAACCAGGCGAAGCCTGTGCTCTGTCAATGGTTTGTGCAGCTAAACATGAAGCGAGCCCTATAATGGCAAAAACGGTTACTGAAACAGAAGTGGTAATGGTTCCTGTTGATGTAATGAGTGAATGGGTAAGTAAATATAAAAGCTGGTATCAGTTTGTGATTGAAACTTACCGTTCACGTTTTGATGAGTTATTACTAACATTAGATAATGTTGCATTCAGAAGTATGGATGAGCGATTGGAGTTTTATTTAAAAAGGGCTCAAGATGCTCAGAAAAAAAACCTCATTGACATCAGCCACCAGGAAATTGCCAATGAACTCAATACTTCAAGAGAAGTTATTTCCAGGCTTCTTAAAAAGATGGAACAAAAAGGCCGGTTAAAACTGCACCGCAACGTCATTGAAATCATAAATATTTAGCCGCTATTTGTTTTGTGATTGTTATCACCAATCAAAAGAGAAATTCCTCCCACATTTGCAAGCATGGAAATAATAGGTTACTTCGCTTCAATCATTATTGGTATTTCACTCGGCCTTATTGGTGGAGGTGGTTCTATATTAACGGTTCCGGTTCTGGTATATCTTTTTGGTGTAGATCCGGTTTTAGCAACTGCTTACTCATTATTTATAGTTGGCTCTACTTCATTAGTAGGCACTTTTCCTAAATACAAACAAGGATTGGTTAACTTAAAAACAGCTGCCATTTTTGGCGCCCCTGCTATTGCAGCTGTTTATGCCACAAGAAAATTTATAGTTCCAGCAATACCTGCTAATGTGTTTACCATTGGAGATTTTACAGTAACCAAATCAATTTTATTGATGTTATTGTTTGCAGTGCTCATGGTGTTTGCTTCTTATTCTATGATAAAGGGAAGTAAAGAAGAAGAAGAAAATGCGGGTGAACAAAAATTCAATTACCCGTTAATTTTGCTTGAAGGTGTTGTAGTGGGTATACTTACAGGTTTAGTAGGTGCCGGTGGAGGATTTTTAATTATTCCTGCATTGGTTATTCTAAGTAAACTTCCTATGAAGCAGGCAATAGGTACTTCATTATTAATTATCGCTGCAAAATCACTGATTGGGTTTTTAGGTGATGTTGGCCATCAGGTTATTGACTGGAAACTGTTAATCATTGTAACCATACTGGCTATTGGCGGCATTTTTGTTGGTAACTGGCTGAGCCATAAAATATCAGGAGAAAAATTAAAGAAAGGATTTGGATGGTTTGTGCTGGTGATGGGTATCTATATTATCGTTAAAGAATTGTTTATTAAGTAACCAATTCCTCACCTAAAATAAAGAGTGTGACTAAAGTCATAGTTCTATTGTTCAGGAAATTTCAAATTTGTTTCATCAATCAAAAAAATAAAAAATTTTAAAATGAAAATTGAACAAATCTATACAGGTTGTTTAGCACAAGGTGCCTATTATATTGAAAGTGAAGGCGAGGCTGTTGTAATTGATCCCTTGCGTGAAGTAAAACCATATTTAGAAAAAGCTGAAAAAAACAATGCTAAAATTAAATATGTTTTTGAAACACATTTTCACGCTGATTTTGTAAGTGGCCATCTGGATCTTGCAAAGGAATCAGGCGCTAAGATTGTTTACGGTCCTAATGCAAAACCCGATTTTGATTTTCACTCTGCAACTGATGGAGAAGAAATTAAAGTAGGTAAAGTTACTTTCAAAGTATTGCATACACCCGGCCATACAATGGAATCAACCTGTTATTTATTGAGAGATGAGAACGGAAAAGATGTTGCCATCTTTACAGGTGATACTTTGTTCATTGGAGATGTAGGCCGTCCTGATCTTGCACAAAAAATTGTTGCAGATCTTACACAGGATATGCTTGCCGGTTATTTGTTTGATTCGCTCCGTAACAAAATCATGCCTTTGTCTGATGATTTAATAGTGTACCCGGCACATGGCGCAGGCAGTGCATGCGGTAAAAACATGAGCAAAGAAACTTCCGATACGTTAGGTCATCAAAAAGCAACCAATTATGCTTTAAGAGCTAATATGACCAAAGAAGAATTTATTAAAGAAGTTACAACAGGATTAGTAGCTCCGCCACAATATTTTCCATTAAACGTAATGATGAATATTCATGGTTATGACAGCATTGCAGATGTAATTAAAAGAGGAACACAGGCATTAAGTCCGGAAGCATTTGAAACTGCTGCCAATGAAACAGGTGCATTAATTCTCGACACAAGAGATGCAGAAACATTTTCAAAAGGATATGTTCCAAACTCAATTAACATTGGTATTGATGGAAGTTTTGCACCCTGGGTAGGTGCTATGATACCTGATATTAAACAGGAAATCTTACTGGTAACTGATGAAGGCCGTGAAGAAGAAGTGGTTACCCGTTTAGCACGTGTAGGATATGATTATTCTATTGGATATCTGAAAGGTGGTTTTAACTCCTGGAAGAATGCAGGAAAAGAAACAGACTTTATTCAGCGTGTTACTGCAGAACAAATGGCTAACTCTCTTAAAAATAATCCGGATATGAAAATACTGGATGTACGTAAGAAAAGTGAATATGACAGTGAGCATTTAGAAAATGCCGAGCTTGCCCCATTAGATTTCATTAATGATAGCATGCTTAAAGTAGATAAGAAGAAAACGTATTATGTGCATTGTGCAGGAGGGTACCGTTCAATGATTTTTGTTTCAACTCTTAAAGCACGGGGATATGACAATCTCATAGATGTAAGAGGTGGATTTAAAGAACTCAAAGAGAGTGGCATGTTTAAGGTTACTGATTACGTTTGTCCTTCTACGCTTTTATAATTACACAATAGGTTTTAAGGTTTAAACAGGAGGCTTCCCGTAAGCCTCCTTTATTTACAAATTATGTATAAAATTATTTTCACATTTTTTGTTGCGATGTTATTTGCAATTGTAGCTGCGGCACAGGTTAAAACAATTACTCCCGCCACTGCTGAAAAAAAAGCAAACAAACGAAATGTTGTTGTACTGGATGTAAGAACAACCCAGGAATTTAAAGAAGGTCATTTGCCAGGGGCTATTCATATTGATGTATTGGATTCTGTTGCATTTGTAAACAGCATCGGCAACCTTAATAAAAACAAAAAATACATAGTGTATTGTAAAAGTGGAAAAAGAAGTACCAAAGCTTCAAACATTTTATATGAAAACAGATTTAAACATATCTGGAATATGGAAGGCGGTATAACAGCCTGGAAAGGAAAAATATCTCAATAAAAAATAAATAAATTATGTCATTACAGAAGCTGATTAAAAACCCTGCTACACGTTTTGTAGATGTACGTTCAGAACAGGAATTTAATTCGGGTCACTACCCGGGAGCTGTTAATATTCCGTTACAGGAAATTCAACAGCATACAGATGAACTCAAAAAATTAAATGTTCCCATCGTACTTTATTGCCGTTCCGGTGCCAGAAGTTACAATGCGTTACAAATATTAAAGCAACTTGGATTTTCTGATGTACACAATGCAGGTGGACTACAGGATTTAATGATGTTAAAAAATTTAAACTAAACATGTTCAATTTTATTAAAAAACTATTTGGCCCGGGAACTGATTTTAAAGCATTAACTCAACAAGGTGCCGTAATTGTTGATGTGCGTTCAGAGAATGAATTTAAAAGTGGCCACATAAAAGGCGCCATCAATATCCCATTAAATTCAATTCAAAACAAAGTAAAAGACTTAAAGAAAAAAGGAAAGCCGGTTATTACCTGTTGTGCAAGCGGTATGCGAAGTGGTTCTGCTGTTACAATTTTAAAACGGGAAGGTATTGAAGTGTATAATGGCGGTGGCTGGGCGTCGTTAAATTCTAAATTAAATTAAAATGTTACATAACTGGAACTGGATGCGTGCATTAAGACTGGTAATTGGCGTAGCTTTATTGGTACAGGGATTTTTTTATCATGAACTGCCGGCAATTGCCATTGGCGGCATTTTATCAACAATGGCACTCATGAATATTGGTTGTATGGGTGGGGCCTGTTCTGTTCCTGTAAAAAAAGTAAAACAACCATTAAAAGAAACGGAATATGAAGAAGTGGCTTAATAAATCGATATGGTTTTTGCCTGGCATTATCTTAGGTGCAATTGCCGGCTATTTCTATTGGAAATTTTATGGTTGTGATGGGACTTGTATGATTACCTCAAACCCATGGAGAACTACAGCCTATTTTGCATTAATGGGTGGGTTATTAAACAACATGTTGAAGCCAAATAAAAAATCTGATGAAATACAAAATAAAAGCTCAGAACATCAGGTGTAACGGATGTGTTTCAAAAATTAAAGAAACGCTTGGAAGCATAGAAGGAGTTCATTTGGTAGATGTAAACATTGAAGATGCAACGGTAACCATAGAAACAGGTGGTAAAATATCTAAAAAAATTATTTCAGATCGTTTAAAAGAAGTAGGTTATCCTGAGCAGGATTCTCTTTTTTCAGGATTAAAAAAGATGTTTTATAATTAGCAGTTTAACTTTTGTGAGCTTTGTAATATTTGTCACACATTACAAACACCATTAAATCTATTTTACAAAACAAAATAAATTTTAAAGAATGAATTTTATTGAATGGATAAAACAGCCCTGGCCGTGGTATGTAGCTGGCCCACTAATAGGATTAACAGTTCCTACACTCCTTTTAATTGGAAATAAAACCTTTGGTATATCTTCTTCGCTCAGGCATATTTGTGCTGCTTGTTTACCTGCCAATATTCCATTTTTTAAATACGACTGGAAAAAAGAAATATGGAATATGTTTTTTGTTGCCGGTATTGCACTTGGAGGGTTTTTAGCCGTTTGGTTATTAAACAATCCTAATCCGGTAGTGGTAAATCCCAATTTAGTGGCCGAGTTAAATCAATATGGCATTACAGATTACAAAGGGCTTGTTCCCACAGAAATTTTTAGCTGGCAATCGCTTTTATCGGTCAAAGGGTTTTTGATGATTGTTGTTGGAGGTTTTCTTGTTGGATTTGGAACCCGTTATGCCGGAGGTTGTACCAGTGGCCATGCTATTATGGGATTATCAAATCTTCAATGGCCATCATTGGTTGCAACTATATCATTTATGGTTGGCGGCTTTATTATGGCAAACCTCATTTTACCTTTTATTTTAAAACTCTAATCTTATTTACATGGAAAATAAAGAAATTATAAAGGATCAGATTTTAGAAAAACATCATCATGAGTTTCTTGAAAAAAATGCTGATTTTGAAATGCGTTCTCTTGATGCCGTTTGTTTTAATGAATCTGAATTAAAACATCCATGGTGGTACAATCTAAAGTATGCATTAGTTGGTTTGCTGTTTGGAATTGTATTTGTAAAGGCAGAGATTATATCATGGTTTCGTATACAGGAAATGTTTCGCTTACAATCATTTCACATGTATGGAGTCATTGGTTCTGCTGTTGTGGTTGGATTAATTTCTGTACTCATCATTAAAAAGTTTAAAATAAAAACCATTTACGGTGAGCCAATTGAATTTGTGAACAAAGAATTTAATAAAGGACAAATTTATGGTGGCTTGTTATTTGGTTTGGGCTGGGCCATTACAGGCGCTTGCCCCGGGCCATTGTTTGCTTTAATAGGAACCGGAGCAACAGTAATAATTGTTACTTTTTTAAGTGCTGTTGTGGGCACCTGGGTTTATGGAAGATTCAGAGAATCATTACCGCATTAAAAAATCTGCATCTGAATTTCTTTATGTTCAATAACAAAAAAACCATATTGTTTTTTTTGATTGTGATTGCCTTCATTTCACTTACTGAAATGAGTTGTTCTGAAAACAAACAAGAAAGCGCTGTAACCGATTCTGCCATTTATAAAACAATCTGGAGCGGACCTGGTGCAGGGCAAATTCCCTATTATTCAAGAAAAGATGGTGAACTTATTTGGTATGGTCATGAATTAATTGCCAATACATCAAAATATCTGGGGCCCAAAGGATCTGTAATGCAAATTAGTAATGGTATGAATTGCCAAAACTGTCATTTAGATGCCGGCACCAAACCATGGGGAAATAATTATAGTGCTGTTTATACTACTTACCCAAAATTAAGAGAGCGTTCTGGAAAAGTAGAAACAATATACAAACGTGTAAATGATTGTTTTGAAAGAAGCCTCAATGGTAAAGCACTCGATACTACATCAAAAGAAATGCAGGCAATCTATGCTTATATTAAATGGCTGGGTGAAGATTTACCTAAAGGTGCAAAACCAAAAGGATCGGGCATTACTGATCTTCCTTTTTTAAACCGTGCTGCTGATCCTTTAAAAGGGAAAACAGTTTATATACAAAAATGCCAGAGTTGTCATGGTGCAGAAGGGCAAGGTGTAATGAATGCAGATAGTAAAATGTATCAATACCCGCCATTATGGGGTTCTCATAGTTATAATATTGGCGCAGGTTTGTTTCGCTTATCAAGATTTGCAGGGTATGTAAAAAACAATATGCCTTTGGGTATAGATTATCATTCACCCCAATTAAGTGATGAAGAAGCATGGGATGTTGCAGCGTTTGTAAACTCTCAACCAA
>DAIOWB010000064.1:9182-11635 GCA_036758725.1 Lacibacter sp. | reverse complement strand
GTTGCACCTAGTTTTTGTATAATATCCAATGCAGCTTTATCATCATTGCTATGGCCGGGGTTTTTAATTATACTTCTTCCTTTTGCAACTAAAGCTGCTGCACATGCTCTTTGCATACTGCTTTTAGATGCAGCTGCATGTATGATTCCTTTTAAATCTGAATTATTAATTTTTACTTTCATTTACTGCCATTCAAAGAGTTTGTGAAAATAAATCCTGCAACTGAACAAGCGGAATAGAAACCACTTCTGCTTCACCAATTTTTTTCAGCAAAACATAATTCATAAAACCCTTTTCCTTTTTCTTATCCTTTAACAACGTTTCAAACGCTTTCTTTTTATCGTAATTCAATTGTACGGGCAATCCGTAATGCATTAACACTTTTTTGAGTCGTTCCTTTTCAGTTGAATGAAACTGATTGATTTCTTCTGAAATAGTTGCTGCTGCTACCATCCCTATACTTACTGCATGCCCATGTAAGAGATGATATTTATTTTCAATGGCATGGCCCAGAGTATGACCAAAGTTTAACAGCTTTCTTTCGCCGGCTTCAAATTCATCATTCTTAACCACACTCGTTTTTATTTCAACATTACGTTTTATTAATGCACTTAATACTTCATTGTTGTTTTTGTAATCATCAAGTGAATAACTTTCCAGTTCACTAAACATATCAGCATCTTTAATACAAGCATGTTTAATAATTTCTGCAAACGCATTCTCCCATTCTTTTTGTGGTAAGGTATTAAGAAACTGAATATCGTATAAAAGAAATGAAGGTTGCCTTATAACACCCACCATGTTTTTATAAACGCCAACATCAATTCCATTTTTACCTCCAATGCTTGCATCTACCATTGCAAGTATAGAAGTAGGAATAAAACCAAAACGTACTCCCCGCATATACACAGATGCTACATAACCTGTAAGATCAGTAATAACACCGCCGCCCACTCCTATTAACGTTGTTTTTCTGTCGGCACCTAATTCAATCAATTGCAGAATAATGCTGTCAACTGTTGCCTGCACTTTATATTGCTCACCGGGCATCAGCACAATCGTATTCCAGCCCTTGAACTTTTGCTCATGTGCTTTAAACACATGTTCATCAGTTATAAGAACAGTGTTGTTGATATCTGTAATCTCAAGCAGTAATTGAAAAGAAGCATTGAGATAATAATCAACAACTGAATTTGAAAAATTATGTGTTTGTTTTTCCATTTTTATTTACACTCAACGGCCATAGAAGCAAAGCTTATAGGTGAATAGAATAATTTAAGTACAAGGGAGTTACACAACTAAAGTATAAAAGTGTTACTTAAGCTGGCTACCAAAAACAACAAACTACAAACCCCAAACTCAACTATCCAACACCTTCTTCTGATGGTTGATACTTTCCATATGTACCGCATCAAAATAACGGGTAACAAATTCTTTACTCAACCCTTTTTTATCGCCTTCTTTAAATGCCCTTTCAAGAATTTCGTTCCAGCGATTGGTTTGTAAAATAGTAATGTTATTATCTTTTTTATACTGGCCAATATTTTCTGCAATCTTCATCCGCTGTCCCAATATCTGCATCAGTTCATCATCGAGCTGGTTAATTTGCTGACGTAATTTTTCCAAAGCTTGATGAAACTCTTCCGATGCTACATCTTCCTTACGCCAGATGATGTTGCTGAGCATTTCTGCCAACCGTTCGGGTGTAACCTGTTGCTTGGCATCACTCCAGGCATTATCAGGATCAATATGACTTTCAATCATCAAACCATCAAAATCTAGATCAATGGCTTTTTGTGCAGTTTCCTGTAAAATATCTCTACGCCCGCAAATATGTGATGGATCATTAATGATAATCATTTCCGGATTGCGTCGTTTCATTTCAATAGCCAAATGCCACATGGGTGCATTACGGAATTCAGTATTTCCATAAGATGAAAATCCACGATGAATTAATCCAATGTTTTTTATACCTGCACGTGCAATACGTTCTGCAGCACCTGTCCATAATTCAAGATCAGGATTAATTGGATTTTTGATGAGCACCGGAATATCAACACCACGTAACGCATCAGCAACTTCCTGCACACTAAAAGGGTTTACTGTTGTTCTTGCTCCAATCCATAACACATCAACATCAAATGTTAATGCATCCTGTACCTGCTTGCCTGTTGCCACTTCAACGGTAACCGGCAAACCGGTAAGTGCTTTTGCTTTTTGCAACCATGGTAAACCTTTGGCGCCAATCCCTTCAAACAAACCGGGTTTGGTTCTGGGTTTCCAGATGCCCGCACGGAGCATATCTACTTTATCGGTTGCAGCTAACCGTTGTGCAGTAGCAATTAATTGTTCTTCTGTTTCTGCACTGCAGGGACCGCTGATGATGAGCGGACGTTTACCCCATAACTGCTTCACTTTTTCTTTCATGTTTACTTCAATTGTTTGCATTGTTA
>DAIOWB010000064.1:6924-9082 GCA_036758725.1 Lacibacter sp. | reverse complement strand
TTTCCATGCAAGCCTACTTCTTCCCAACCTTTTTTCCTGTAAAATAATTCTGCTCTGGTGTCAGGGCTTGTTCCCAACCAAACCGTTTCACTGGTTTGATTAAAATACCAATCAAGCATCAGATCATGCAGCTTCTTTCCAATTCCCTTTGCTTCATAGTTTGGATGAACAAACAAAGCCCAGATATTATGATCAACCAAATCAGCAATTGAAAATCCAACTACAACATCTTCAATAATACAAACCCAGCCTTTTCCTCTTTTCATAATATAATCCTCCACATCACTATCCGGCACCAAAGCAGGATTACTTAATGTATTTTCTTTTACTGCATTTCGTACAATCTGTATTTGCTCAATATCACTGATATGTGCTTCACGAAACATCATTTTATTATTCTTCTTATTTTATTTGCATGTTCAATTAAAGCTTTCAGATCATTTCCATTATCATCACTTATGCTGTCACGGAATTTTATTAATTGTTTAATATGCTCATTTAATACATCCAGTACATTTACCTTATTCTGTAAAAAAATAGGCACCCACATTTCAGGATTACTTTTGGCTAAACGAACAGTACTTTCAAAACCTGCACTTGCTAATTCAAAAATGGCGTTCTCTTCTTTTTCTTTTTCCAATACGGTATTTGCTAAAGCAAAAGAGGTGATATGTGAAATATGACTTACATATGCCGCATGTAAATCATGTGCTTTTGCTTCCATTTGTAACAAATGCATACCCATTTTTTTATACATCTGTTTTGTCCATTCCAATGCATCAGTATCACTTTCATCTTCATTACAAATAATAACCGCTTTATTTTCAAATGCTCCTCGTACTGCTGCTGCTGGCCCGCTGTACTCTGTTCCCCACATGGGATGTGTAGCAACATATCGGCCCCTGTTTGGATGATTCTTTACAGCTTCTGTAAGTTGTGATTTTGTTGAACCCAAATCAATCACAATTTGTTTGTTTACTTTATTTAAAATTTCAGGAAGTAAATGAACCATTGTATCCGCAGGAATGGCTAAAACAATTACATCACTATTATTAATTGCATCATCTAATGAACTTATTTCATCAACCAGTTCCAGTTCAAGCGCTTTGGCAGCATGATCTTCATTTGCATCTACACCAATCAACCTCGATGAAATTTTCTTTTCATGTAACTGAATTGCTAAAGAGCCCCCAATTAAACCAACACCAACAATGGCAATACGTTTTCTTTTAGCCGCCTCCTTACCTCCCCCGAAGGGTGAGGCCATCAAAGCACCAGGCTCACTTTTCATTAACTCTGATTTGTTTTCTTCTTGCTTCATTTCAACTATTAATTTTTATGATCATAAATTCAAGTTCTTAATCCCCTCCTTTGGAGGCCCACCCGGATGAATCGGTCGGACGGGGGTTTGGGGAGGCTTTGATTCTGTTAATTGATTCATCAAACTTCTCCTCTGTACTGCATAAACTCACTCTCACATAGCCATCACCTGCATTTCCAAAAATGCCTCCCGGTGTAATAAATACATAACTTTTATATAAAACATCATCGCTTAACTCAAAACCACTTTTATACTGGCCCGGTACCTTTGCCCAAACAAACATACCCGACTGATCTTTTGAATAACTGCATTGCAATAAATCCAACAGCTGAAAAGCCTTTTCTCTTCTTTTTCTGTATACCGCATTCACTGCATCATACCATTCTTTACCCAGGCTTAACGCTTTAGCTGCTGCCAGTTGTACTGGTAGAAACATACCACTATCCATATTACTTTTAAAACGTAATACTTCTTCAATACGTTCTTTGGCACCGCATAACATGCCTACTCTCCAACCAGCCATGTTCTGGCTTTTACTGAGTGAATTTAGTTCAAGCACAACTTCCATTGCTCCCGGTATACTTAATAAACTTTTGGGATGTTCATTTAAAATAAAGCTATATGGATTATCATGAATAATTAAAATCCTGTTCTTTTTTGCAAATGCAACAAGCTGCTGAAAAAAATCAGCATCGGGTATTTTACCAGTTGGCATATGCGGATAATTTACAAACATCAATTTTACTTTAGAAAGATCCATCGCTTCCACAGCATCCAGATCTGGATGCCAGTCTAACTCCTCTTTTAAATCGTAAGTAATTGTTTTTCCTCCCGCCA
>DAIOWB010000064.1:0-6824 GCA_036758725.1 Lacibacter sp. | reverse complement strand
GGATGCCAGTCTAACTCCTCTTTTAAATCGTAAGTAATTGTTTTTCCTCCCGCCAGCTTAACAGCACTGCTGTATGTAGGATAACCGGGGTTTGGAATCAATACTTCATCCTCTTCATCTAAATAAGTCATACAGATATGCATAATCCCTTCCTTACTTCCAATCAATGGTAAAATTTCATTATCAGGATTTAATTCCACGTTATACCAGTGTTTATACCAATCACTCATTGCTTTTCTTAAAATAGGTGAACCTTTATAAGATTGATAAGCATGTACATTGGGTTTGGCACTTTCATCTTGCAATACTTTGATTACATCGGGATGTGGAGGCAAATCAGGACTTCCAATTCCAAGGTTTATTACTGCTTTCCCCTGTTTGTTCAATTCATCTATTTCTCTCAGTTTTTGTGAGAAATAATATTCACCAATTCCTTCTAATCGTTTTGAAGTTTGTATCATCTTATATTGTCTTTCCGTTTTTATAAACTCCGTAAATTTTTAACTCAACGGTTAAAGGTTGAATTTGCTCAATAACCTGATGAAACTGATTGATTTCATCAAACTCCATATCTGCATGAAAACTGTATTTAAAATCGCTGCCGGGTATGGGAGAACTTTGCAATTTGCTTAAATTAATTCCTCCATCTGCAATTCTGGTAAGCACTTTGGCCAAACTTCCTTTTGAATGATCTGTTACAAAATTGACAGATGCTTTATCTGGATTTGAAATAGTAATACCAGTTCCTTCCCTTTGTAAAATCAAAAACCGTGTATAATTATTTTTCATTGTCTGGATAGCTGGTGCCAACACATCCAATTGATACAACTCGGCAGCCAGTTTGCTTGCAATAGCAGCAATATGTTTGCTTTTATGTTGATGAATATGTTTTGCACTTAAAGCAGTATCGTCTGTTTCAACCAGTTTCCATTTATACTTATCAAGGTATTCATAACATTGTTGAAGTGCCATGGTATGAGAATGCACTTCTTTAATATCATCAAGCTTAACTCCGGGGTTTACCAATAAATTTTGTTTGATGTGCAGGTACACTTCGCCCACAATTTTCAAACTGCTTTTCTGTAATAAATTATAGTTTGGAAGAATACTTCCTGCAATAGAATTCTCTATGGCCATAACTGCGCCATCGCTTTCCTTTTTGTTAGAGCCAATTTTAATAACTTCTCTGAAAGTATCACATGGAATTACTTCCACTTGTTTCCCAAAGAATTTCAGTGCGGCTTCCTGGTGAAAGCTTCCTTCATAACCTTGTATGGCTACAGCCCCGGCCCCCTTCCGACTTCCCCCAAAGGGGGGAGCCATCATCCCACTTTCCTCGCTATTCAACATTTTTGATTTTTTTTGAAGTTCTTTCATTTTGTTTTTTTATTGATAGCTGAACATTTAACCTCTAAAATCCCTCCTTTGGAGGCCCGCCCGGATGAATCGGTCGGACGGGGGTTTGGGGAGGCCACAAACAAAAATCCCGGCTTTTTAGCCGGGATTCTTTATGTTGATTTATTATCTTCAGTTTTTAACAGTCAACAAAAGCATTCCCGGCTTCATTCTAAAATAAAAGAAGCTAAAATAAAACCAACGGTATCCTTTGAATTGTGTCATTTCTAATTCAAATATAAAATAGGCCTTTGAGAAAACAAGTGTTAGTCTGAAAAAAGTCTGAAAAAGAAAAAAGCCACTCTATGAATAGAGCGGCCGTTAACGATTGCTTGCCATATGAAAATTTTGTTTCAGGCTTTTCATTCTCCCGCAAGCTGGGCGTTCACACATCACATGAGCCCGAAGCTAAGATTACTTCTTAGTTGTGTCAGTTTCTACAGTCTTCTTGATTGTAGTGTCACCAGCGGTTTTAACGGTAGTGTCAGTAGTTGTTACAGTAGTAACTGTATCAACAGCAGGAACTGTAGTTGTAGTTGTGTCAGTTGTTGAAGTTGTTTCTCCTTCGTTGTTACAAGCTACGAAACCGAGAATAGCGAATGCTAATAAAAGCTTTTTCATTCTTTAGAATTTTTTTTTGTTTAAGATAATTATCAGGGATTAATACAGAAACTAAAAAAAGGTAACCCGGTTTTTTTTAAATATTTATTTAGCCGTTCTTTGGGTTACAATTTGACCATTTTGGTATTAAAATAAGACATAGTGAAACCTGAGATTAACGAACTGGAATTATTAGAAGGATTGGCCCGGAACGACAGAAAGGCTGTTGAAACCCTGTATAAGATGAATTACAGCATGGTTCAGGCCTTTATTTTAAATAATAATGGTACTACAGACGATGCCAGGGATATTTTTCAGGAAGCTATGATAGTTCTTTTTGAGAAAACAAAAGACGGTTCGCTTGCCCTAAACTGTCAAATTAAAACTTATGTATATTCCGTATGCAGGCGATTATGGCTTAAAAGATTACAACAGCTTCAACGATTTGGTACGCCGGTTGAAAGCATGGAAGAGATTATACCAGTGGAAGAAGAACTAGAGGACCACGACCGTAAAAATGAGGCTTTTGGTGTAATGGAAAAAGCGCTTAATCATCTTGGTGAACCTTGTAAGAGCTTATTGGAGGCTTATTACATCCAGAAAAAGCAAATGTTTGAAATAGCCGACTCTTTTGGATATACCAATGCAGATAATGCCAAAAACCAAAAGTATAAGTGCTTAATGCGATTGAAGAAATTATTTTTTGCCCAATATAAAAATGCAGACTGAGATGAATGAAATTACTATACTGGATGCTGCTGAACGTTACCTGCGAGGAGAAATGACCTCAGAGGAAAAAACTGCTTTTGATCAATTAAGGCAATCAAACCCTGAAGTAGATCAACTGTTGGTAGAACATTCCTTTTTCTTACAGGAACTGGAACGTTATGGTACCACACGTGATGTGAAACATACATTGCATGAGGTACATAATCAATTGTTACAGGATGGCGCCATTAAAGAAGAAAATCTTACAACAGGTGCCAAAGTGGTAAATATGTGGAAGCGTTATAAACGTACCATTACTATTGCAGCTTCCATAGCTGGTATAACTGCTCTTACTGTAAGTGGTATGATGTTACTGGTTGCACCAAGAGGGAATAATAGTGATGTGGTTGAATTGGGTAAAAAGTTTCAACAAATAGAACAAAAGCAGAAACAACAGGACAGGCAGATTAATACCATAAAAAGTAAAATTTCACCTGATGCTTCTATTAAAGCCGGTGGTTCTGCATTTCTTATTAATATTAAAGGATACCTTATTACCAATGCCCATGTAGTAAGAAATGCAAAAGAAATTTTTGCTACTAATAATAAAGGCCAGGATTTTAAAGTAATTGTGGTTAAAAAGGATGAAGCCTTAGATATTGCCATTTTAAAAATTGAAGATGAAGACTTCAAAAACTTTACTTCCATACCATATGGCATCCGTAAATCTTCTACCGATATTGCTGAGCCCATTTTTACACTTGGTTTTCCACGTAATGAAATTGTATATGGTGAAGGCTACTTAAGTGCAAAAACCGGTTTTAATGGCGATACGCTCAGCTGCCAGATAGCGGTTGCTGCCAATCCTGGAAACAGCGGTGGCCCTGTATTTAACCGCAATGGTGAAATAATTGGCATGCTCAGTACTAAAGAATCGCAGGCTGAGGGTGTAGTTTTTGCCGTTCAATCAAAATATATTATCCAGGCAATTAATCAACTAAAGAAAGATGATACAACCTTAAATGAACTGAAACTCCCCGTTTCAACATCATTGAAAGGTTTAGACAAAATACAACAGGTGAAAAAAATTCAGGATTACGTTTTTATGATTAAAGTTTATTAATTCGTTTTTCTGTCCGGTTATGAAACTAAAAAACCCCGCAATTGCGGGGTTTTCATTTTTTCTTTTTTTATTTACCATTTATCTACTTCTTCATTGGCCAGGCCATTGTCGCTGGCAGGTGTTTCGTTTGATGGAGTTTCAACTACTGGGACTTCATTCATTTTCTCTTCTTCAACTTGTGGCACTACTGTTCCGTTCATTGGCTCATTCATATGATCTCCATCTCCGCTTGAAGGTGCATCCTCATGATTAAAGGCATCAAAATCAAAATCAGGCATTAATTCTGTTTTTACATAATCAACAGCTTCAATCATTCCTTTAATAAATTTGTTGAAATCTTCTTTATAAAGAAATATTTTATGTCTGTCGTATCCTTCGCCGGTAAAGCGTTTACGGCTTTCTGTGATTGTTAAATAATAATCATTACCACGGGTTGCTCTTACATCAAAGAAATAAGTTCTTCTTTTCCCAGCACGGATGCGTTTGCTGTAAATGCTCTCCATCCGTTTGTCGTTATTTTCGTACGCCACAATTGTTAGTTTTAGTTGGTCAATTTTTTTTAACAGCGACAAAGATATATTTCTTTTCGATTTGGCAAAATTTCAAAAGTGGGGAGAAATGTACAGCTTTTAGTTATCCAACGGTTTCCTGTAACTGTTGTCTGTTATACAAATCGGAATAAAGTCCTTGTAAACTCAATAATTGTTCATGCGTTCCCTGTTCGGCAATTTTGCCGTTATCTAAAACAATAATTCGGTTAAACTGCAGCAGTGAAAATATTCTGTGTGTAATAATAATGGCCGTTTTATTCTGAAGATACTTGCTGAGATGGGTTAAAACTTCCTGTTCTGTTTTTACATCTACTGCATTTAAACAATCGTCCATAATAATGAACCCCGGATCTTTTACCAATGCTCTTGCTATGGAAATCCGTTGTTTTTGCCCACCACTCAGCGTTACACCTCTTTCCCCAACCATGGTTTTGTAACCGGCAGGAAACAACTCAATATCCTTATGAATGGAAGCCTGTGTAGCTGATTTGTATATTTTTTCGGTTGTTTCTTCTTCCGCTCCAAAAGAGATGTTATTTGCAATACTATCGCTGAAAAGAAAAACTTCCTGAGGCACATAACTTACCTGTTGCCGGTAAAATTGTAAATCTAATTTGCTCAGTTCAATTCCATCAATTTTAATTGTACCATTTAAAGGATCATAAAAACGTAATAATAGTTGGGCAATGGTTGATTTGCCTGAGCCAGTTCTACCTATAATTGCAATTTTTTCCCCTTTATTAATTTTAAGGTTGAAATTTTTTAATGCTTCAATTCCTGTATGTGGATAGATAAAACTTACGTTATTGAATTCAATTTGACCCTGAATGGTATGTTGAACAGCATTAACCGGCGGTTGAATGGTTGATTGAGTATGTAAAAATTCATTCAATCTTCTTTGCGATGCTGCTGCACGTTGTATGGTACTTGCTACCCAGCCAATTGCACTCACAGGAAAAGTTAACATGGTTAAATACATAATGAATGCTGCCATATCTCCAAACCTGATTTCGCCATCCATATATTTTAAGCCGCCAACAAGAATAACAAGTAAAGTACTGATGCCAATGATTAATCCCATTACAGGAAAATAAATAGCTTCAATTTTATATAAACTCATTGCACTGTTTCTGTACTGCTCACTGTTTAACTGAAAGAAACGCAACATGGCATTTTCCTGAACAAAAGATTTAATTACACGTATACCTGAATATGCCTGTTGAGCATTGGTAGTAAGATCAGAAAGTTTTGATTGTACTTCTTCGCTTTTTTTATTGATGATATTATTAACAAAATAAATAGTGATTGCCAGGATTGGTAAGGGGGCTAAAACATAAAGCGTTAGTTCTGCGTTTTTCTTTGCCATAAAAAAAACACTGAGAGAAATTAAGGCAATCAAGTTGATGAGATACATCACCGCAGGACCGGTATACATTCTTACCCTACTTACATCTTCTGCTATCCGATTCATTAAATCGCCTGTTTCATGTGTCTTATAAAAATGAGTATCCAGTTTCTGGTAATGCTGAAATACTTCATTCTTCTGATCAAATTCAATATGCCGGCTCATTACAATAATTGTTTGCCTCATAAGAAACATAAAGAAACCACGAAGTACTGCAAACAATAGCAACACAATTCCAAAAACGGCAACAATACCTGTAAAAGAAAATGATAATGATTCAATTTTACTTACAAACCAATTTACCAGCCAATCGTTCTGACTATGTAGTTTTTTGTCATTTACATGAATAAGATAACTCTGCACTTTATCAATAATATAACCAGTAACCTGCGGAGCTAAAACAGCGAAGTAGTTGGAGATAAAAATAAAAAGCATTCCCAAAAGCAAACGGCTTTTGTATTTCCAGAAATATTTATTGAGATAAAAAAGATGTTTCATAAAGTGGCAAAGGTACAATTAGAAATATACCTGTAATGCCATTCATCACAAGTTCAGACAACTGCTATTAATAAATTTCTTTTATAATTGTTACTAAAAGAATAATGCAATTCTATGATTGTATGTAATTTTTTAGTTGCTCAATGGTTTCCTTTTGAGAAATAATTGTTTCTGTAACTACATCTGTAATAGAAATAATACCGCATACTTTATCATTTTCAAAAACAGGCAAATAACGGATATTACTTTCGCTCATTATATGCATACAAGTCTCAATTGAATTATCGGGTGTTATACGTGGCAACCCGGTTGACATAATATCTTTTACAAAAGTTTCTGTAGAAGATTTGCCTTTTAAAACCACCTTACGGGCATAATCTCTTTCTGTCATAATGCCAAGGTATTCATCGCCTTTCATAATCATTAACGACCCGAAGTTTTTTTCAGCCATTAATTCCAATGCTTTCAATACCGGTAAATCTGGCTCCACACTTACTACTGTTTTTCCTTTACGCTGAAGAATATGTGATACTTTTCTCATAAC
>DAIOWB010000063.1:0-11699 GCA_036758725.1 Lacibacter sp. | reverse complement strand
CGTTGTGTTTGTGCTTGTGCACTGTTGCCAAAAGCAACAACTAATCCAATAACAGTAAGAGTGAGAAATAACAACTTTTTCATGTGTTTTGTTTTTTTAAATTGTTGATGAATAAAGATTAAATAAAAGGTTTGATTATACAAATGTTTATTGTTTTTTCGGAACAATTTTATAGGGAACAGAAAAAATATTTACAGCATCTGGTTGAATGGTCTCTTCACCGCTTCCCCTGCTTTGAATACCTTCCGTTCTGTTGATGCCATCCATCAGTTTTTCAAATGGATTGTTTGGTTTTGATGTGTTGCCTCTGGTACCGCCCTGCGTTACAAAAACCTGTCTTAAGTTTAAAGGCGATTTTGCAGCAACAAGTTTTATTACATTCATTCCATCTGGCGGACTTATTCTGAAAATTTTAGTTAAACGAACTGTATCACCCGGATTAATAAAGCAGTCGGTTGCCTGCTGGTTGCTGCCGGGATATAAAACATTTACAATATTATCTGGTTGAATTTCCAGAATGTTATAGTACAATCGTTCCTGCCCATTATTAATCACTTTTAAATTGTATCTGTCGTTATGTTGAAACACAATATTGCCCGAGGCATCTTTAATTGTTTTTACTGGTAAGTCTTTTATTACAGCGTTTTCATTTCCTTCTGCTTTTTTATAATCTACAGGAACAAATTCAAAAACTACATTCAGTTCTTCATTTTTCAGGTTGAGACTACGCAAGTAAGCAGCACGACCGTAAGCTCCAACTTTAGCAGCAAGAAAATTATACAACTCCTCTTTATTTAAATCTTTACTGCAAACACCTAAACGGTAATCGCCAGCTGTTGAAACATAAATAGAATCTGCACTAAAGCCATCAGCACCTTGTTCAATAAACAGATCACCGGTTTCATTTGTGAGCTTGGCCTGTTTAATTTTTGTAAACACTTCTTTTAAAACGTTAGCCAGCGAATTATCTTTTGTTTTAATTGTTACCTGTACGGTTAAATCACCAAAATTCACTTCATCCAAAAAAATCCAGACTGTTTTCAATTCATCATTTCCCAGCTCAGTATCTAATTCTACTTCACTGCTATAATCAGCAGCAGTTGTAATAGTGCCTTTAGCAATGGGCAAAGCAGATTCTCTGTTATAAGTATTGGATTTATATAGCTTAACGGTTGTGCCGGCAAATACACCATAAATTTTACCACAGGGAATGCTGATTTTTTTCTTACCTAAAATCTGATCGGTTACATAATAATTTGGTTTGCCCAGTGCTTTGCCACCAAAAATTTCTTTATCCAGATCACCTTCAGCATTTGGGGTTTGCCCCGGAACACTTTTGCTCATTTCAAGTCGAATATTATCAAACAATCCACGGTAACTGGTTTTTGTATCGGCCTTTGCTAATGCTTTAGAAAAAGCTAGTGATAAACTTCCGCAATGTTCATCGCCACATTCCTGGTTTAATTCAGAGGCACCAGATGCAAAAAAGGCGCTCATTGAAGCAAAGCCTGATTTTGTTTCACCCAGGTTAAACAAATTTTCATTTATCAGCTTGCTGTTTGTTTTTGCTGTATATCCTTTGGGTTGGTATTTTGTAGTGGTGCCCCGGTAGTTGCCTAAACCCGAACGGGTACTGGTACCGCTGTGGCATGCATCAACAATCACTAATAAGTTTCCATCACTACCTAATTTTTTTCTTATCTCTTCCAGCTTTAAACCAAACTCATCGTCCCGTAAATGTTTCTCAACACCAGGCTGATATTCCATGGGAGCATCGTAGGTTACAAGCGCTTCATCATATCCATCAGCCTCATCACCATTATCGTCAAATACCTGTTCACCATGTCCGCTGAAATGAAAAACACAAACATCACCCGGTTTTGCTTTTTCAATTAATTGTTGCTGAATAGCATTTAAAATTCCTGGCTTTGTTGCCTCTTTATCTCTTAATATGCGGATATTTTCTTCTTTAAACCCCTGGCGTTTTAATGCTTCTCTAATCAAAATCACATCATTGTCGGTATTTAGTTTATTCCAGCCGGTAGAAGGAGCATAATTTGAAATGGCAACTATCAATGCCAGTTTATTGGGTTCTTTCTGTGCCAAAACCGGCAACGCAATTACTAATATGAAAAGAAAGAAGAGAGTTCGCATTTTTGGTTTTTAAGGAAAGTTATATCATTCCCTTTGTTAATGCAATAATATGACAGTGGAATCAGGTTTTCTATACCCACTAAAAGGTATTTTTAATTTTTAGGTTCTTCCTCATGTTAATTTCTGTTAAATGCCTCAATCTCTTTATTTTTAAGCTATGTGGATAGCGCTCTTGTTTTGGTTTTCATTGGGGGTAATTTTTCTCACTTATGTGGGGTATCCTTTTTTACTTTTTCTGTTTTCTTTGTTTAAAAATAAATTGGAATCTCAAACAAAGCAGCAAACAATGCCTGTAAGTGTAATTATTGCAGCTTACAATGAAGAAAAGCTGATACACGAAAAAATAAAAAACACATTGGAGCAAGGTTATCCATCACATTTATTACAAATCATTGTTGTTGCTGATGGTTCAACAGATTTAACTGTAACTAAAGCCTCTGAATTTAAAGAAGTATTGGTTTTGTTTGATGAAAAAAGAAAAGGGAAGGCAGCCGCAATTAACAGGTCAATTGCTTATGCAACCAATGAAATTATTGTACTTACCGATGCAAACAGTTTGCTGCAACCGGGGTCGTTAAATGAATTAATACAACCATTTATTGATAAAGAAGTAGGTGCTGTAGCCGGAGAAAAAAAGGTAATAAATCAATATCATCACAAAAAAAGCAGTGAAGGTTTGTATTGGAAATACGAATCATGGGTTAAAGAGCAGGAAACAAAATTTTACACGGTTATAGGTGCCGCAGGTGAGTTGTTTGCTATCAGAAAAAATATCTACAAATCTATTCCTGAAAATATTATAACAGATGATTTCTTCCTTTCAGTTTCGGTAAATCTTCAATATAAAAAAGTAGTCTATGCCAAAAAAGCGATTAGTGTAGAATATGAATCTTTAACAATCAAAGATGAATGGAAGCGAAAGGTGCGCATTGCAGCAGGAGGTATACAATCTTTATTTGTACTGTCAGCAGCTTTAAATATTTTTAAGTATTCCCGGTTGGCATTTCAGTTTTTTTGTCATCGTGTATCACGTTGGCTTTTTTGTTCTCCTGCTTTTCTTATTCTTTTTATCACAAATTATTTTTTATTACAAAATGCTGACCTTTTATTTTACCAGAGGTTATTCTATGCACAGGTTTTGTTTTATTCTTTAGCCTTAACGGGTTGGTTCTTGTCTTATAGTAAAAAGCAGTTTGTTTTATTTGGAATCCCCTTTTACATCGTATTTATGCATGCTGCCATGCTTACAGGGTTGTTTCGTTATTTATCAGGGAAACAAACTGTTCTTTGGGAAAAAGCTCAACGATGAATTGGATGCATTCGTTTCTTCAATAATTTCACTCAAATATTCTTTCTATCAGTTTTACATCATCCATACTAAACAGTCCAATTGAATACCTGAAAGGTGTTGGCCCGGTACGGGGCGACACGTTTAAAAAAGAATTGGGCATTTTTACTTTTGCTGATCTGCTTGAACATTTTCCTTTTCGCCATTTAGATAAAACAAAAATTACTTTAATCAGGGATATTCATCTGCAAATGGATTTTGTACAGGTTGCAGGCAGGTTAACCGACTTTGAAGTGATAGGTGAACGACAGGCAAAAAGATTAGTAGCCCATATAAAAGATGCCTCAGGCTCTATGGAGCTTACTTGGTTTCAGGGAATTAACTGGGTACAAAAACAGTTAGAAATAGGCCAGGATTATCTGGTTTTTGGCAAGTTGAGTTTTTTTATGGGCAAACCACAAATTGTTCATCCTGATCTGGAAGTACTAACACAACAGAATGCAGAGGGCAAACAAATGCTCGATCCTATTTATCCTACAACAGAAAAACTGAAAGCGAAAGGTTTAAACGGACGAAGCATTGGTAAATTAACTTCTGCTTTATTGCCCCAACTGCATGTAAAAGATATACCCGAAAATTTACCCGATGTAATTGTATCATCACTACAATTCCCATCGAGGTATGATGCATACAGGCAAATTCATTTTCCTGCAGATAATGAACAGTATGAAGCATCATTACGCAGACTGAAATTTGAGGAACTGTTTTTTGCTCAGCTCCGTATGGGGTTAACAAAAAGTAACCGGCATCGTTTTTCTAAAGGAGTAAAGTTTGAAAAAGTAGGAGAATTGTTTAATGATTTTTATAATAAGCATCTGCCATTTCAATTAACAGGAGCACAAAAAAGAGTGTTGAAAGAAATCAGGCAGGATACTGCCCGTGGCCACCAGATGAACAGATTATTGCAGGGCGATGTAGGCAGCGGAAAAACCATTGTTGCACTCTTAACAATGTTACTGGCAGCAGATAATGATTACCAGAGTTGCTTAATGGCGCCTACAGAAATATTGGCACAACAACATTATAATAGCATTTCAGGCATGTTGAAAGAGATGAATGTTGAGGTGAAGTTGCTTACAGGATCAACAAAAAAAGCAGAAAGAGAAAAAATTCTGAATGAATTAAAATCGGGAACTACCAAAATGATCGTAGGTACTCATGCATTAATTGAAGAAGTAGTACAGTTTAAAAATCTGGGTTTGGCTATTGTTGATGAACAACATCGTTTTGGCGTTGCTCAACGGGCTGAGTTGAAATTGAAAAATACCATCCCGCCACATATCCTGGTAATGACTGCAACACCTATACCAAGAACAATGGCTATGACAGCATATGGCGATCTGGACTATAGTATAATGGATGAGCTGCCACCAGGCCGTAAACCTATTACAACTGTTCATCGGTTTGAAACATCGAGACCATCAGTAATGGATTTTGTAAAGGCTGAAATAGCAAAAGGCAGACAAGTATATTTTATTTATCCGCTCATTGAAGAAAGTTCAAAACTTGATTTTGAAAATTTAATGAAGGGTTATGAAGAAGTAAAAGCGTTTTTTCCTGAACCAAATTATTACATCAGTATGGTGCATGGAAAACAAAAGGCAGAGGTAAAAGAAACCAATATGATGCGCTTTAAAAAACACGATACACAAATCATGGTTTCAACAACCGTTATTGAAGTAGGAGTTGATGTGCCCAATGCAAGTGTTATGGTAATTGAAAGTGCTGAACGTTTTGGTTTATCACAACTTCATCAGCTTCGGGGAAGAGTAGGAAGAGGCAGTGAGCAAAGTTTTTGCATTCTTTTAACAGGACGCAAATTAACCAATGATGCACGAGAACGGTTAAAGATTATGTGTGCAACCAATGATGGGTTTTTAATAGCAGAAAAAGATCTGGAGCTCCGTGGACCTGGTGATATAGAAGGCACCAAACAGAGTGGGGTATTGAATTTTAAGCTGGCAAGTATTGTTTTAGATAAGGATTTACTTGAGTTGGCAAAAAAAATAAGTGATGATTTGCTTAATGAAGATCCTGATCTTTCTTCGGCAGAAAATTTGCTGTTAAAAAATTATCTGCTTTCAAGAAAGGGGAAAACGGAATGGAGCAGGGTTGCATAAGGTAATAAGCATTCGCTTTTTCCGTTTTTATTAATTACATTCAAAGTACGTTAGCATTGGAGAAAAACAACATGATAGCACTACGTTTAAACATCTTGCCCTTCTTGTTTTTAGTACTTCCACTATTTTCAATATCGCAACTCTATTTTGTAGAAAATAAGGGTCAATGGGATAAACAGGTTTTATTTAAAACGGAAGCCGGGAACAGTGCTTTTTTTCTTGAAAAAAATGGATATACCATTCTCATGAATCATCCTGAAGATTTTCTGCAAATGGCAGAATATTATCATGGGCACTCATTAAAATCAGAAACAAAAAACAGGGTATCATCACCACAACTGCCAGAGAAAATGCGGTCACATGCTTTTCGTGTAAAGTTTCTTGCCGGCAATTTTAATTCTGTACCAGTAATGGAAAAGCCATTGCCTGGTTATGAAAATTATTTTATTGGAAACGATCCTGCTAAGTGGGCCAGTGAGTGTAAAATATTTCAGGCTGTTACCTTTAAAAATGTTTATCCCAATATTGATGTTCGGTATTATGCAGATGGCGATCGTTTAAAATATGATATCATTGTTTATCCGGGTGCCGATGTGTCAAAAATAAAAATGCAATATGAAGGTGCCGATAAACTCACTATAAGAGATAATGAACTGGTTGTGGGCACTTCGGTTGGAGAAGCCCGTGAGTTAAAGCCATATAGTTTTCAGTTTATTGATGGTAAACGGGAAACAATAAATTCAAAATTTAAAATCAATGGCAATACGGTAAGTTTTGATATTAAGTATTACGATAAAGCAACCACACTCATTATTGATCCGGCATTGGTTTTTTCCTCCTTCAGCAGAAGTACAACGGATAACTGGGGTTTTACAGCTACACCAGGAGCCGATGGAAGTATGTTTGGCGGTGGTATTGTACAACGAACAGGATTTCCGGTTTCGCCCGGCGCCATTCAATCAACAGGGGGCGGACCTGCCAGTTCAAGTGTTCCTGCTGATATAGGAATTATTCGATTATCCCCCGATGGCAGAACAAGAATATACGCTACTTATCTTGGAGGCGATCAGTTAGAACAACCACATAGTTTAGTTGCAGATGCTGCAGGTAATCTGGTAATTGCCGGCAGAACCAATTCAACGAATTATCCAACAACGGTACCTGTTGCAGGACCAGGAGGTGGTTATGATATTTTTGTAACCAAAATAAACAGTACAGGAACAGCCATTATAGGTTCAATAAAAATTGGTGGACAAGGTAATGATGGAGTTAATATTAATGCCAGCCGTGGTGCAGGCGTTCAAACACTTTTAAGAAATTATGGCGATGATGGAAAGAGCGAAGTTATTCTGGATGCAAATAATAATATCCTTTTAGCATCTAATACACAATCATCCGATTTTTTAATAAGAGGTGGATTTCAGGTTTCTTCTGGTGGCAGGCAAGATGGTGTTGTAATGAAATTAAACAGCACTGCAAATGCAGTAATCTGGAGTACATATCTTGGCAATACCGGTGAAGATGCAGCTTTTGTTTTAGCCATCAATCCATTAAATCCGCAAAATATATATGTAGCCGGTGGAACAACAAGCACTAATTTCCCTGGTACAATTGCAGGAGTTTATCAACCTGCTTATAACGGCGGAGTAGCAGATGGATATTTGAGTGAATTAATTGATAATGGAGCTTCAGTTGCCATGGTACGTACAACTTATTTAGGAACCGGAAACACAGATCTTGTTTATGGTGTTCAGTTCGATCAAAAAGGATTTCCCTATGTAATGGGAACATCTACAGGTAACTGGCCGGTTGTAAATAATACTTCTTCTCCAACAACTTATTCTGTTGCTAATTCAAGACAATTTATTGCAAAGCTACGTCCCGATCTAAGTGGCTTTGTATATTCAACAACATTTGGCACATCAGGAGCAGCTGCTCCCAATATATCTCCTGTTGCTTTTTTGGTTGATAATTGTGAAAACGTTTATGTATCTGGTTGGGGTGGAGCTGCAAACAACTTTGGTGGCGGAACAAGTAGTTACCCATCTGCAGGAACAACCGGTATGCCTGTTACACCCGATGCTTTTCAGAGAACAACAGACGGAAGTGATTTTTATTTTTTTGTTTTACAGAAGAATGCTGCGTCACAATTATATGGTAGTTTCTTTGGACAGTTAGGTGGGCAAGGTGGTACAGAACATGTTGATGGCGGAACAAGTCGTTTTGATGCACAGGGAGTAATATACCAGGCTATTTGTGCTAACTGTAAGAACGTTGGTTCTGTAACAACTGCTCAGGCACCTTATCCAATTACTGCTGGTGTTTATGGAAACGTAAATCCTGCCACTACAGGGGGTGGCTGTAATCTTGGTATGGTTAAAATCCGTTTTGATTTTGCAGGAGTTGATGTTGCAATAAGAGCAGTAGGTGCAAAACAATTAAACTTCTGTTTACCTGCAACTATTCAATTTACCGATACCATCCGTAATGCAAAACAATATATATGGATTTGGGGTGATGGTACAAGAAACGATACCACTACTCAAAATCCATTTACACATACTTATAACTCAACTGGATTTTTTAATGTAAAAGTGATTGGGATTGATAGTAACTCATGTAATGTAAAAGATTCTGCAATTATGCGTATAAGGGTAACAACCGATTCGGTTGATGTTGGTTTTAATTTTACACGGCGTAACTGTAACAGTTTAACTTTTGATTTTACAAACACCAGTAATATACTTTTGGCATCAAAACCATTTACCAACAAATCTTTTATGTGGGTTTGGGGCGATGGCAGCCGTAACGATACCATACCAGGTTTTGCTCCACCTGTTTCTCACACGTTCCCTTCAGTTGGCTCTTACAATGTACGGTTGGTTTTAATTGATACCAATTACTGCAACCTGGGCGATTCTTCAGGATTTGTAAACTTCCAGGTAATTGATAATATACGTGCGGCATTTATTGTAAACAGTGTTTGTGTGCCCGATACGGTAAGTATTATTGATTCATCACTTGGAGCATTATCTTATTTATGGGTGAGCAGTGATGGACAAACATCTACCAATGCCAAACCAGACTTTACTTATACAACACCCGGTACTTATACCATTAAACAATATATTTTTAATCCCAACAGTTGTAATGCCGTTGATTCAACTCAACGAACATTCAATGCAGTAGGTCCGCCAACTGCCGGTTTCTTTTATAATCCTAATCCATCACAGGAAAATACCCCATCAAGATTTACAAGTACAGCCTCTGCTGATGTGGTGCGGTGGTTCTGGGAATTTGGTGATGGCGATACTTCGATACTTAGAAATCCTGTTCATCAATATACAACACCAGGCATCAATACGGTTTGTCAAACTGTATATAATGCCGTTGGATGCAGAGATTCAATATGTATACCTGTTGAATCTATCATCAATATTGTAAATGATTTACCCAGTGCGTTTACACCTAACGGCGATGGTGTGAATGATTTGTTTTTGGTGCGTGGTTTTGGAATTGCAAAAATGACTTTACGTGTGTATAACAGGCAAGGATTAATGGTATTTGAAAGCAGAACACAAAATATTGGTTGGGATGGTACGTATAAAGGATTGCCTCAACCTATGGATGCATATGCCTGGACGCTGGATGTGGAATATTTTACCGGTGAAAAACAAAAGAAGAAAGGGGATGTAACTTTAATCAGGTAATTGTAAATTGAAAACGGAGAATAGAAAATGAAACAGCATAAACAATTATTATTTCTTGTAAGCTATCTGTGCTTTGCATTTATTGCAACGGCTCAGGATCTTCATTTTTCACAATTCATGAATTCTCCTTTGTTAACCAATCCTGCCAATACCGGTTTTATTCCGGATGCTGATTACCGGATAGGAGCCAATTACCGAAACCAGTGGTCCTCAGTACCTGTTCCATATAAAACCGCCAGTGTATGGGGCGATGTGCAATTGTTCCGTAATAAAATTGAAAACGGATGGGTAGGTGTAGGTGCTCATTTATTAAATGATGCAGCAGGCAGAGGAAATCTTCGCAGTAATAAAGTATATGCTTCTGTTGCTTATCACCAAATGCTTGGTTTAAGCAGTTTAATTTCTGCAGGCTTTAATGCAGGTTATGCAAGCAAACGGATTGATGTTACTAAGTTGTCGTTTGATAACCAATGGAACGGAAAGTTTTTTGATGCCGGCGCTCCAAGTGGGGAAGCCTTTCTTACCAATAGTAATACTTCATATTTTGATTTGCAGGTAGGTATGAACTATGCTTATTTTCCAACGGAAAATGCCTATATAAATGCAGGCTTATCTGTTCATCATATCAACAAACCCAAAGAAACATTTTTTACCAACAGTAATAATGAAGTGCCCCGCCGTTACATTGCTTTTTTAAACGGAAGTTTTAAAATGAATGATGATTGGATATTAAACCCAAACAGTTATTTTTCATCACAGGCCAAAGCCAGAGAATTTGTATTGGGTGGTAATGCAGCATACAATGTAAAAGGCGATGGAAGTATTGTGGTTTTTGGTGGCGCTTATTACCGCTGGGCTGATGCCGGTATTGCCATGGTTGGAATTGAGTTGAAAAATATCCGCTTTACTTTTACTTACGATGCAACCATGAGCCGGCTAACCAGTTTTAATCAAGCAAATGGTGCATGGGAATTTTCACTTATTAAGAATGGATATTACAATGAATACTTTGGCGATAAGAATACGAAGAGACAAAGTATGTGTCCGAGGTTTTAAATATTATAAAAGACTATTTTCCGCTGATTTTATATATCAAAGTACAAGAGTGCGACCACGCAGCCACTTCGTTGCGTGGCAGGCGCCAATGAAGCTTAATAGCAGCACTTCAGCTAAGTACAAAAAATCTTTTTCCTCTTCCTCTTCTTTCCCGAATTTCGTTCAAAATTGATACATGGCAGTTGCTGACAGTTACACAAAACTTACCCCTGAAATTATAAATACACTCAAAGAAATTGTGGGTGCTTCATATGTTTTAATTGATGAAGAAACACTTTAACTGGCGCAAGTGTTCCACCTCAGTGGATCACTTGATGCCAATGAAATCTGCCCCGATTGTATCGGGGAATTTGGAAAACAAAATTTGCTATCTTGTATTAAAGCTCACCGATGTCTTCAAAGTATAAAGTTGCTGATAGCACCATCCCTCATTTTGTAACTTTTACTGTTGTTGGATGGATTGATGTGTTCAGTCGTGAGCAGTATAAAGAAATCATAGTTGAAAGTTTGCAGTATTGTATGGATCATAAAAGACTTATTTTACATGCATGGGTTATTATGACTAACCATGTGCATTTAATCATCAGCAGTAAAACCAGCAAACTGGAAGACTTGGTACGTGACATTAAGAAATTTACCAGCAAGCAAATTATTTTGGCCATTGGTGAAAATCAGGAAGAAAGCAGAAAAGAGTGGATGTTAAATATTTTCCGTTTTACAGGGAGTGGTAATAAGAATAACAAAGAGTTTCAATTCTGGAAGCAGGATTATCATCCCGTTGAATTAACTACCAATGATATACTGGAGCAACGCTTAATGTACCTTCACGAAAACCCAGTACGTTCCGGGTTGGTATGGGAAGCCTGGCATTATAAATACAGCAGTGCGATTGATTACTATACAACCGAAAAGGGCTTATTGAAAATCGATCGATTATAATTTTACTTTTGTACAAGTGATGGGCTTTGGTGCTTTTAATTCCCCGATACAATCGGGGCAGGATTAATCGGCATCAAGTGATCCTGTGGAACACTTGCGCCAGAAAGGTGTTTTTTTCACTTTATTTTTTTCGCAGCAACGTCTTTCTTCGCAACAACGTCTTCCCCACACTACCCAGCAATTGTCTCCTCACAATCTAAAAGCAGAGCCGGGTACATTGCATATTACAGAGCAACATGAATTTCTTTTTCTGATCAATAGAATTGTTGCAGTACCACCGCTTCCAGCGGGGTGCCACAAAAATGTTTAATTATATTGTGTGGCACAAGAGTGCGACCACGCAGCCACTTCGTTGCGTGGCAGGCGCAACAA
>DAIOWB010000062.1:0-11744 GCA_036758725.1 Lacibacter sp. | reverse complement strand
CTGCTATTTGCTATGAAAGTATTTATGGCGAATATATGAGCAGGTATATTGCAAATGGAGCAAACGTTATTGCCATTATTACCAATGACGGTTGGTGGGGCAATACACCCGGCCATCATCAGCATATGTTATATGCTAAATTGCGAGCCATTGAAGCGAGGAAATGGGTGTTGCGTAGTGCAAATACAGGCATCAGTTGTTTTATTGATCCGGCTGGAACTATTTATCAACCACAACCATGGTGGACAGAAGCCGCTATTAAAATGGATATACCCGTTGATGATAGAAAAACTTTTTTTGTCCGTTTTGGAGATCTAATTAGTAAAGTAGCAGTATTAATGGCTATCCTGTTTATAATTCTGGGTATTTATTATAAATTCAGCAAACAGATAATTTCATCCATTCATAAAAATTAAGTGCTAAATCCCTTCTATTCCTGTTTAAACAGCAATTTTCCCTGTTCAGTCGTTAAATAAAAATCAAAGATCAACAAAACAGCTTGCTCCAACTTATTTTCAGTAAATTACTCATCTTAAAAATGATGATATTGGAAAATACCGGTCTATACTTTTTATCAGAAAAAAAGGGTCAAACAATTGTATTTGTACATGGCTTTGGTGAAGATGGAAGCATCTGGAAGCATCAGATAAAATATTTACAAAATAACTTTCAGATTTGTGTTCCTCACTTAAGAGGAAGTGGCACTTCTGTACTTGGAACAAAAAAACTTTCAGTTGAAGCAATGGCAGATGATTTGAAAGTAATGCTTGAAAAAGAAAATATAACCAGATGCATCTTACTTGGGCATTCCATGGGTGGCTATGTTACACTTGCCTTTGCAGAAAAGTATCCTGAAACTTTAGAAGCTTTTGGTTTAATCCATTCAACTGCTTATGCAGATAGTGAAGAGAAAAAAGAAGCCCGAACTAAATCAATTGAAATGGTAAAACAAAAAGGCCCATTTGAATTAATGAAAACGGTTGTTCCAAATTTGTTTTCTGAAAATTTTAAAGAAAAACATAATGATGTTGTAGAGCAACTTGTTGAAGAAAATAAACAGTTCTCTGCTGAAGCAATTATTGGTTATACAGAGGCAATGATGAACAGGCCCGACAGAACTGAAGTTTTAAAAAATGCTAAAGTGCCTGTATTATTTTTTATAGGAGAAGAAGATAAAGCGGTTAATCCAAAAGATGCAATCACACAATCATCATTACCTTCAGTTTGTTCAGTAAAAGTTGTACCTGGCATTGCTCATATGGGCATGCTAGAAGCAACTGAAATATTAAACGAATGCATCAGCGAATTTGTTAGTGCTGTACACTTATTAAAAAAACAATCTGCCCATCTTTAATAACAATGCGGAAATACGTTTTAACCATACTCAGCATTTTTGTGTTGTTACAAACAACAATGGCTGGTCATATTTCGGGAGGTGAAATGTATTATCGTTATGTGGGTCCGGGAGGAACAGCTGGGTCAAGTATTTATGAGGTAACACTTCGGTTATTCAGGGATTGTAATCCATTACCAAATCCGGGTGGAAGTTTACCACCACCGTTGCCAGACAATGTAATTATTGGAATTTTTAATAACCAGAATAACTCAACTTTTATAGATAGTATTTTGGTTAGCAGAACCTCAAACTCATCCATCACTTTAAAAAATCCCTATGTATGTATAAAAAATGCGCCTACTGTTTGTTATGAAATTTCACTTTATACAACAAGAGTTGAACTACCTGTAAGTACATTTGGTTATACCATCGCTTTTCAAACCTGTTGCAGAATAAATGGTTTGTCAAATGTTGGAGGTTCAGGAATAGGTGCAACTTATTCTGCCAATATACCGGGTACAAATATTCTGGGAAACCGAACCAATTCAAGTCCGGTATTTGATGTAAAAGATACAGTACTGGTATGCCGCAATAAACGTTTTAATCTTCCTTTCAGTGCATCTGATGCTGATGGAGATTCGTTAAGTTATAGTTTTTGTGATGCATTTGGCAGTACAGGAATTACAAATGCAAGTAACAGAAAACCCGTTTCACCTCCATACGATCCTTTGAATTATTCTGGCAGTTATTCAGGAGCCGACCCAATGGGCATAAACGTTGTAGTAAATACCAAAACCGGAGTAATAGATGGCATAGCACCTTCAGGCATCATCAATCAAAGCAGCGCTTCTTTTTTTGTTGTAAATGTTTGCATTACTGAATGGAGAAATAAAGTTCCTATCTCTATTCATAGAAAAGATTTTGTGATACGTATAAGTGAATGTGATTTTGCAGATGCTGAATTACCGGTTGATAACCGCACCTGTGATGGTTTTACACAAACTTTTCAAAATCTTACTCCCAGTTCAGAAATAAGAACCTGGTTCTGGGATTTTGGAATTTCATCAACTTTAAACGATACTTCAACAAATTCAAATCCAACGTTTACATATAGAGACACAGGATTATATAATGTAATGCTGATTGTAAATAAGGGTGAAGTATGTACCGATACTTCTTATTCTAAAGTTTTTATTTATCCCGGCTTCTTTCCGGGATTTGCTGCTTATGACGGCTGTAAAAATGTTGCCATTCAATTTCAGGACTCAACCAGATCGTCATACGGAGTTCCTGATTTCTGGCAATGGAATTTTGGAAATACCAATACAACCACTGATACTTCCCGTTTAAAAAATCCAAACTATTCATACACACAAAATGGAAACTATGTCGTTAATTTAATTGTTGGAAGTTCAAAAGGATGTTTAGATACGGTTACAAGAATTGTGAACATCAGTGATAAACCGCCTTTACAACTTTCTAATGATACACTTATTTGCTCTCTTGATACGTTGCAATTAAATGCATTTGCTAATGGCAGTGTTCAATGGACTCCCAATTACAATATCAGCAATCAAACCATTACAAATCCAAAAGTAAGCCCAGATAAAAAAACAGTTTATTATGCTACTGTAACACTTTCTCCGGGTTGTGCCAGTACCGACTCTGTAATTGTAGATGTAAGAGATGTTATTCAACTTATTCCTCCAAAAGATACCATCATATGTAAAGGCGATCCGGTAACATTAATTCCCAGCAGTGATGGTTTATATTATTCATGGAGTCCTTCAAATTTATTTGTTAATCCAAACAGTAAAAATGGAATTGCTACACCAACAGCTTCATCTACTCTCTTTACAATTGTTTCGAGTATTGGAAAATGTAATCAAACCGCATCAGTAACTGTGAGAACAGTTCCTTATCCGGTTGTTTATGCAGGGCCAGATCAAAACATATGTTCAAGAGATACTATCTTGCTTTCGGCAAGCGGCAATGCAAGTAGCTGGCTTTGGTCACCTGCCAGGTTTATTCAATCTCCAACAAGTACCAATACAAAAGCATTTCCTTTTTCATCAACCAATTTTATTTTAAAAGGTATGGATACACTTGGATGCCCTAAACCTGTTTATGATACTATTTTTGTGAAAGTAGTACCTCCGGTAAATGCATTTGCAGGAAATGATACCGCTGTTGTTGTAGGACAACCCTTGCAATTAAAAGCAAGCGGAGGATCTTTTTTTCAATGGACACCAGCTACTTATTTATCTAATGCTGATATTTTCAATCCTGTTGCATTGTTTAATTCAGGTATTGAAAAGTTCAGTTATATTTTACAGGCAATAACTACCGAAGGTTGTTTTGCTTTTGATACCATCAACATACGCATTTTTAAAACAGCACCTGATATATTTGTTCCTACTGCATTTACACCTGATGGGAATAACCTTAATGATGATTTTAAACCACTTGCTGTTGGCATCAGTCAGTTTGATTATTTCAGGGTATATAACAGGTGGGGCAATGAAATATATTCTTCAACCTCTACAGAAAAAGGATGGGATGGCACATACAAAGGACAACCGCAAAACCCCGGTACTTATGTATGGATGGTGAGAGGAACCGATTTTACTGGAAAAACCGTTGTAAAAAAAGGCACAGTTATTTTAATTCGTTAATCCAGTTTATTGTTTTTTCTCCATGCTATTTATTTATCCAAAAAATTATTTCAACTTAAGTTGAACGCTTTAATAGTATACAGATTTGTATATTAGAGTGCTGGTTATAAACCCAACAATCTAAAAAACAGGAAGTAAATGAAAATATTATTAGTAATTGGAATAGGTAGTTTTTTAGGTGGTATATCCAGGTACCTGCTTTCACAACTCATTCAAACAAAATTTCTTTCAACTTTTCCTTTTGGAACATTGGGTGTAAACATACTTGGTTGTTTACTAATTGGAGTTGTTTTTGGTTTAAGCGATAAAGAAAATCTTACCCAGGAGTGGCGGTTGTTTTTAGCAACCGGAGTGCTTGGTGGGTTTACAACATTTTCAGCTTTTTCAAATGAAACAGTAAATATGCTTCGTGATGGTCAGTTCTGGTATGCCGCTGCATATATTCTTTCAAGTATCTTTCTTGGCCTTGTGGCTACTTTTATTGGAATCTCATTCATTAAACTGATCTGATTATGGAAAACAATCCAAACTCAAAACTTCTACGCATATTCATTAGAGAAAATGATAAAGTTGAGCAGCAACCACTTTACGAAGCCATAGTATTTGAAGCAAAAAAACAAGGTTTGTCTGGTGCAACAGTAACAAGAGGTATTATGGGCTTTGGTGCAAATTCCAAAGTGCATACCACAAAACTTTTTGAAATTTCAAGCGATCTTCCATTGGTTATTGAAATTGTTGACAGTGAAGAAAAAATCAGAGCATTTATACAAGCAGTAAATCATTTATTTGAACAGGCAAAATCGGGCGGACTTATTACCCTTGAAAAAGCGGAGGTCATCCTTTACAAATCAAGTAATTAAATTGTCTGTATTCTTTTTAATTCATGAACATTTTTAAATCTTCTTTCTCGTATATTCACTTAATGAGCAAGACCATTTTTATTACAGGAGCTACATCAGGTTTTGGTAAAGCCTGTGCTTTTTTATTTGCTTCAAACCAATGCAATTTAATTCTCAATGGAAGAAGAACAGACCGGTTATTGGAATTAAAACAGCAATTGGAAAATGACTTTAAAATAAAAGTTCATATACTTCCTTTTGATGTACAGGATAAAAAAACGGTATTTGAATCTATTCAAACATTACCGGAAGAATGGCAACAAATAGATGTGTTGATTAATAATGCCGGTTTAGCATTAGGTAGAGATCATTTTAATGAAGCAGATCTTGATGATTGGGAAACTATGATCAATACAAACGTAAAAGGACTTTTGTATGTAAGCCGTGCTGTATTACCTTTCATGATCAAACAAAAGAAAGGGCATATTATTAATATTGGATCAACAGCAGCAAAAGAAGTATATGAAAAAGGCAATGTTTACTGTGCAAGTAAAGCTGCAGTTGACAGCATCAGTAAGTCCATGCGTATAGATCTGTTACAACATCGCATCAAAGTAAGTGCCATTCACCCCGGAGCAGCTGAAACAGAGTTTTCATTAGTAAGGTTTAAAGGAAGCGAAGAAAAGGCAGCGGCTATTTATGAAGGATATAAAGCTTTATCAGCAAAGGATGTAGCTGAAGTGGTTTATTATACCACAACCCTGCCCGATCATGTATGTATAAATGACCTTGTACTTACCTGTTTAGCTCAGGCTAATTCTTTTTATACCCATAAAGGATAAACATGCTGATTTGAGGCATAATTGTTGTTAATTGAAATACCGTAAAATCTACATACCCTCCTCTTAGTGGTAATACTTAATTTTTAAAGATTAAAGTGAAAAGCTTTTATAATAAAAAAATATCAACTACTTTCGATGAAGAATCGTATCCAAACCTGTTTCCGTATAACAGAACCCTAGTAATCCGTATTAATATGAAAAACTTATTAACATTATTTGTTTTTACCCTCCTCTGTATAACAATTTCCGCACAGGACATTATTCGCCAGAAAAGTTGCGGCAGTGAATCTATCGGTTTACAAGTTGATAGTATAAAAAAATCATTTGAAAAAAACGGGTTTGTTATTTTAAAGGAAGCCAGCATGACAATGGAAAGCGAATTTGAAATGCCGGTTATTGTTCCTTTAAATGAAGGTGCCTGGTACCAAATTGTTTTTATTGGCGATCCAAGCAGTAAGATTTACGAAGTACGCATGTACGATTATGACGAAAAACAAGTTTATTTTAAAAAACTATATGGCTTTTCTGAAGGTAATATAATCAGCTATGGTTATATGCCCAGAACATCAGAATGGCATATGATAAAACCAGTTCAGGTTAATAAGGGTAAGAAGAATTGTTGCGGCTATATAATGCTGCTCAAAAAAGTAAAAGGATCTGCTGATGTAGTTCCGGCAAGATAGTTTTTTTTGGTTTTATCAGGTGATATAGAGCCCCGGTGCACTTGACCGGGGATTTTTTATGCCTTAACTTTTTTCAAGTGCCTGTTCAATATCTGCAATAATATCATCTATGTGTTCTAAGCCCACAGAAATACGCACAAGTCCGTCAGTAATTCCAACAGCTTTCTTTTCATCAACAGTAAGTTTTGAATGCGTTGTGGAAGCAGGGTGAGAAGCAATACTTCTGCTGTCGCCCAGGTTGTTGGTCATTGAAAGCATTTCCAATGCATTTAAAAATTTACGTCCACTTTCAATTCCACCCTTTAATTCAAACGTAACAATACCTCCGCCATTACTCATTTGTTTTTTGGCAATTTCATATTGAGGATGTGTATTAAGAAAAGGATATTTGACCGAATTGAGTTTAGGATTATTTTCCAGCTTTTTTGCAAGTTTTAATGCATTATCTGCATGTTTATCCATGCGGATAAATAATGTTTCCAGGCTTTTTGTAAGTACCCATGCGTTAAACGGACTAAGTGACGGCCCTGTATTACGTACAAATAAATACAGTTCATGAATCAATTCTTTTTTACCTACTACCACTCCACCCAACACTCTTCCCTGCCCATCAATAAACTTGGTAGCAGAATGCAATACCAGATCAGCTCCAAATTTAACAGGTTGTTGAACTGCTGGAGTTGCAAAACAATTATCAACTACAAATAAAATTTGATGCTTCTTACAAATAGCTGATACGTATTCCAGATCAATAATATCTAAACCGGGATTTGAAGGCGTTTCAACATAGAGCAACTTTGTATTGGGTTTAATGAATGCTTCTATTGTTTGAGGTTCATTCATATCAAAATATGAATATTCAAAACCCCACTTTGGTAAATATTTGGTGAGAATGGTATGTGTTGATCCAAATACTGATGAAGCAGAAAGTATATGATCGCCTTTGCTGAGAAAAGTCATGAATGTTGAAAATACTGCAGCCATACCTGTGCCGGTTGCAATGCCATCTTCTGCTCCTTCCAATACTGCCATCTTATTAATAAATTCATCAACTGTTGGATTGGAAAAACGGGAATAGATATTTACATTCAATGAATCATCAGTAAAAGCTGCTGCCATATCTTCTGCAGAATTGTAAACAAAACTGCTGGTAAGAAATAATGGGGTGCTGTGCTCTTTTTGCTCCGTACGTTTTGTTTGTGTACGGATTGCTTTTGTTTGCGGATGTTTTGACATGATTTGTTATTCGGGTTTGTATAACTCACCGTTCACTATAACGTTAAACGTAATGAGCGCTCCTGCTTTTCTTAATGTTTCTGCTACTGAGCAATATTTGTTTATTGAAAGTTCTGCTGCACGCCAAACCTTACCGGCATCAAGATTTCCCTGCAATAAAAATGTAAGCTGAACATGCTGCCATAGAGATGGCTCTTTATTTTCTTCCCTGTTTCCGTCAACTTCCATTTTAAAAGAAGTAAACTCCTGGCGCTGTTTTCTTAAAATACTAACTACATCCACACTGCTGCAACCAATTAATGCAGCTAAAACAGTTTGCATAGGCCTCATGCCTTTACCCGTACCTCCATGATCAACCGGAATGTCAATTTGCATAGTATTTCCAGTTCCATCAACCAGGGTTAATCCATAATCACCATGTGAATTGATTGCAGTAATTAAAGCCATTGAAAAAAATTATAAAATGAAGATACAATACATCATCAAAATATATTCAGTGAAATTAAAGCAGAAAGTGATTAAAGAATTTTTATGAGAATGCGCACACTCCAGATGATAACTAAAATACCTAACAGAAAATAAGCCGTTTTCTTTGGTAATTTACCGGCCAGTTTAGCAGCAAACGGCGCCGCAATAAAACTACCCAACATCAATGCAATAATTACTTGCCAGTGGCTCACACCTATTAAAGTAAAAAAAGTAAAGGCACTTGCCAGTGTAATAAAAAACTCAGTTAAGCTTACAGAACCCACAACATATTTATGACTCCGCCCATTATTAATTAAAGTAGAAGTTACAATTGGCCCCCAGCCACCTCCGCCAAATGAATCTAAAAAACCACCAACAGAAGCCAGTAACCGGTAATGCTTAAATTTTTTTTGTGGCTTCATTTCCATAAATGCATTAATGATAAATTTTATACCAAGCAACAAAGTATAAACAGCTACTACCGGCCGAATGAGATTTCCATACTCATCGCCAATATAAACCAGAAATACTGCACCTACGGCAGCGCCAATTACACCTGGTATAACTAATGCCTTGAATAGCTTTTTATTTACATTTCCAAATCTGTAATGGCTGTAACCTGATGCAGCACTTGAAAACACTTCAGAAGTATGAACACTTCCACTGATGGCTGCAGGGCTGATGCCTGTTGAAAGTAAAATTGCTGTACTGGTAACACCATATCCCATTCCCAACGCTCCATCAACCATTTGTGCAAGAAAACCCGCTAATAACATCCAGTGAAAATTTTTATCTAAATGCTTGTACCAATCTTTTACAGTTCGGTATGTTTCATCTAACGGAACATAGGTGTAAACAAAAAAACCAATCAACAATAAACTAAAAAGAATCAACCAAACAGTAGCTACTTTTTTCCAATGCCGCTCCGTTTTTATCTGCTGTATATAATCATCTGCTACTGACGGATTACGCTGGGGCCTGGAAGTTTTTACTTCTCCTAATACCTTCGTTTTTATTTTAGTTTCTGCTTGCATTTTCTATCTTTAAACTATAAGTCATCCATAATACATGTAGATTTTCATTGGGGTTTTTCATATACATATACATGGCCTGTACTTGAATTTTTTCATTTAACTTATACAAGATTGAAGGTTGTACCCGCAACAGATGAAATTCAAATTTTTTCTGTTGCAATTGATGCATATGTTCATACCCCAATTGTAAAATCCATTTTTCATGCAACTGCTGTTGAAAATTAACACGGTAACGAAACCGAAATGCATGAAACGCCTTTTGTATTGATGTCTCTTTAAAAAACCGCTGCTCTGTTCGTAATCGTAATAATAAAGAAGTGTTTTTCAAAAGAGATTGCTGATGTACAACTTCCTGCCACATACGTGCTTCCTGTCCAAATTCGTGGTTTTGTCTTACATCACTTGTTCGTGTATAAAACAAAGCAAACCCTGCTGCCGCATCTGTTTGCTTTGTAAAATGATACCGCAAACCTGTTCTATATAAATGCTGTCTGGCAGAAAATGAATAATCAAGAGTTCTGTAACCAGCATCGTTATGCCAGGTAATTTTTTTAGACATTTTTACAGGCAACTGTATTGTTAGCCAAAGGCTCTTATTCACCTGTGCTTTTATAGCAAAAGGAAAAATGGCTGTTATAATAAAAGAATATATCCTGAAATTCATTTATTGAATTAGTACTGCTGCTACTGTTGAGTTGCCGGTTTCATCAATTAAAATTGCACTGCCGTTTGAGCTTAGCTCTGTAAAGGAATCAAAAATTAAAGGCGATGCTGTTTTGATGGTGGCTTTTACCACTTCATTCAGCTTTACACTTCCTTCTACAGCTTGTTGCTGCAAACTGTTTACATCAATTTTATATTCTACTTGTTTTACCACAGATCGTATTAATCGACTATTATGCTGCAAATAATATTTATTACCCGGTATCAATGGCTTTTCATCCATCCAGCAGAGTAATACTTCTAACTCATTACTAACATGCGGCAGGTTATCAGATTTTACAATTGAATCGCCTCTGCTTATATCAATATCATCACTTAATAAAATAGTTACACTCTGTGGTGCAAATACTTCATCTACTTCCTGTCCGCCAATTTCCAGCTTACTGATGGTTGTTTCAATATCTGCCGGCAATACTTTTACTTTATCTCCCTTCTTATAAATACCGCTGATTACTTTTCCTGCATATCCACGATAATCATGCAGTTCATCAGTTTGTGGACGGATAACCAATTGCACCTGGAAACGGGCATCCGTTAAATTGATATCATGATCAATTTTCACATCTTCAAGAAACTGAAGCAAAGGTTTACCATCGTACCAGTTAATCAATTCAGATTTATCAACAATATTATCTCCATTTAGTGCACTGATAGGAATATAGGTTACATCGTTTAATCCTAACTGTTTTGCAACTTCTGAATAATCGATAACAATGTTATTAAAAACATCCTGCGAATAATCAACCAAATCCATTTTATTAATTGCCACAACAATATGCTGAATTTTTAATAATGATGCAATAATAGAATGACGACGGGTTTGTTCTATTACACCCAGTCTTGCATCAATTAGAATGATAATGAGGTTTGCATTAGACGCACCCGTAATCATATTTCTTGTATACTGTACATGTCCCGGTGCATCAGCAATAATAAATTTTCTGTTGGGGGTTGTGAAATAACGATAAGCAACATCAATCGTAATTCCTTGTTCTCTTTCGGCACGTAAACCATCCGTTAATAGAGCCAGATCAACTGAACCATCCGTTCTGTTTTTGGTTGATTTTTCTAAAGCCTCAAGCTGATCGATTAAAATATTTTTACTGTCGTATAACAAACGACCAATTAATGTGCTTTTGCCATCATCTACACTTCCTGCTGTTATAAAACGTAATAAATCCATAGTCATTAAAAGCCTCTCCTTCGTACCCTCTCCGGTAGAGAGGGAGGCCAGGCGATTTGTTTAAAATTATCTTTTGTAATTAAGCCTGCCCGACTATGTCATTCAGGCGGGCATTTCAGCTCAATATTTTTTTTCAACACCTTATCAAAGCTGGCCTTGTGCCATGCAGTTCTCTCCGCCGTGGCGGAGGAGTTAGAGGGGGCTGCTTTAAAAATAGCCGTTCTTTTTCCTGTCTTCCATTGCTGCTTCTGTTACTTTATCATCAATTCTTGTTTCACCACGTTCACTAATTTTTGTTGAAATGATTTCATTTAACACTTCATCCAATGTTGAAGCAGTAGATTCAACAGCTGCAGTACATGTCATATCTCCAACTGTACGGTAACGTACTCTCTTTGTAACTACTATATCAGTTTCAGAAAGTTGAACATGTTCACTCATTGCTACTAACTGGCCTTCATGTTCTATTACTTGTCTTTCATGAGAAAAATAAATGGAAGGCAATTCTATTTCTTCTTTACGTATATAATTCCAGATGTCCAATTCAGTCCAGTTACTGATAGGGAATACTCTCACATTTTCACCTTTATGAATACGACCGTTATAAATATTCCATAACTCTGGTCGTTGAAGTTTTGGATTCCACTGTCCAAATTCATCTCTAACAGAAAAGATTCTTTCCTTGGCCCTTGCTTTTTCTTCATCTCTCCTGGCACCACCAATAC
>DAIOWB010000061.1:0-11866 GCA_036758725.1 Lacibacter sp. | reverse complement strand
GCGTATTTCTTTTAACTCAGCCGATTTACTTTTCGACTTCATCTCCTTTTCTTTTTTCTTCTTCTCGTAAAGGAATTTGTTGTAATCGATGGCTTTACAAACCGGCGGACTTGCCTGGGGAGAAATCTCAACCAGATCTAGTCCTAATTCCTGTGCAATCTGTAATGCTTTTTGTGTGGGATATACACCTATTTCAACATTATCGCCTACCAATCTAACTTCCGGTACACGAATCAAATGATTAATACGGTGTTCAGCTTCTTTGCGTGGTGCAAAACGTCCGCCTCTGGGAGGCCTTGGTGGAAATGCCATATGAATTATGCCCCCAACCCCTAAAGGGGAGCATTGAAAATTTATGTTATTTTAATTTTCTCTTCAGGGGAAAGAGAATTGAATTACTCTGATTTACGATTTTTAATTTCTTCCGTTGCTGTTTGTATAAACTCGTCTGTATTGAAAGTTCCGGCATCGCCTTTACCTTGCTTTCTTACTGCCACTTTTCCTTCATTCATTTCTTTTTCGCCAACAACCAGCATGTAAGGTACTCTTGCCAACTCAGTATCTCTTATCTTCTTGCCAATTTTTTCACTCCGGTCATCAATTTCAGCACGAATATCTGCTTTTTTCAGTTTCTCCAGCAGAGTTTTTGAATAATCCATAAACTTATCACTGATGGGCAGAATTTTTACCTGTAACGGTGCCAGCCATAATGGAAACTTTCCGGCATAATGTTCAAGCAAAAAGCCAATGAAACGTTCATGTGTTCCCAATGGAGCACGGTGAATGATTAAAGGAACTTCCGGTTGGTTATTCTGATTGGTGTATGAAAGTTTAAATTTATTACCGCTGTTGAAATCAACCTGGTTGGTTGCTAATGTAAACTCACGGCCAATGGTGCTCCATATCTGCACATCAATTTTTGGACCATAGAAAGCTGCTTCATCCTGCACTTCAACAAACGGAATATTTGAATCGATCAGTACTTTCCTCACCATCGCTTCTGTTTCCTGCCACAATACAGGTTCATCTACATATTTCTTGCCCAGCTTTGCAGGATCATGCAAACTCAAACGCATCACATATTTATCAATTCCGAAAATATTGAAATACTTCAGGTACATCTCATTCACTGCTCTAAACTCATCGGCAAACTGGTCACGGGTGCAATAGATATGTGCATCATTCATATGCAAACAACGCACACGCATCAAACCAAATAATTCACCACTCTGTTCATAACGGTAACAGGTACCGTATTCTGCAATGCGGTAAGGCAAATCTTTATAGCTCTTGGGTTCTGCATCAAATATTTTATGATGATGCGGACAGTTCATTGCTTTTAAATAATATTTTTCCCCATCCATTTCCATGGGTGGAAACATACTATCTGCATAATACGGCAAATGTCCGCTGGTTAAATACATACTTTCTTTGGCAATATGCGGAGTAACTACTCTCTTATAACCTGCTGCCTGTTCTGTTTCTTTGGCAAGCCCTTCCAGTTCTTCAATAATGATGGTACCGTTTGGCATCCATAAAGGCAAGCCTGGCCCCACATCATCATCCATGGTATAAATGCCTAACTCTTTACCCAGCTTACGATGATCTCTCTTCTTTGCTTCCTCAAGCATCAACAAATATTCATCCAACTCTTTTTGATTGGGAAAGGTTACACCATAAACTCTTGTAAGCTGTTTATTTTTTTCATCACCTTTCCAGTACGCACCGGCAATAGAAGTTAATTTAATGGCTTTAATAAAACCAGTATGCGGAATATGAGGGCCACGACATAAATCAGTAAAAGCACCCTGTGAGTACAACGTTATTTCACCATCGTTGAGGTTTTGCAGTAAGTCTAATTTGTATTCATCACCCTTCTCAGTAAAATAGGCAACTGCGTCCTGTTTTGAAATTTCTTTGCGTTGATAGGCGTTGCTTTGTTTGGCCAGTTCCTGCATTTTCTTTTCTAAAATGGCAAGGTCTTCTTCATTCATTTTTTTGTCGCCCAAATCCATATCGTAATAAAAACCTTTTTCCAAAGGCGGACCAACCCAGAACTTCACACCGGGAAACATGGTTTCAACAGCCTCGGCCATTAAGTGAGCACTTGAATGCCAGAAAGTATTTTTTCCTTCTGCATCATCCCAACTCAACAGTTTAATTGTTGCATCTTCATAAATGGGCCTGCTTAAATCCCACACCTGTCCGTTTACACTTGCGGCTAAAATTTTTCTTGCCAACCCTTCGCTGATTGACTTTGCAATATCAAGAGCTGAAGTTCCATTTTCATACTCTCTCACTGCCCCATCAGGAAAACTAATTTTAATCATTGCTTCTGCTTCTGTTTTAAAGAGTTGCAAAGTTAACAAATAAGGGCATCGGTAACAAAAGAGATCAGGGGCTTTCAGCAGTGTTCATTTATCATCTTTTGTCCGGGCTACGCCGGGCTCCGCTTCGCTCCGGTACAAACTGCGTTTGCACTTCCCCTTTGTATCCCGCAGCCCTTCAACATTTATTTACAAGCTCTTCATTTCAACTGCAGGGAGCAATCTCATGAATCATTAACAGCATTAAAATTTTTGAGTTCTTCTTTACAGTGAATTGAGCAAGTAATTTTTTTTGCTCATTGGCTATTGCTCATTGCATATTGTCCATTGCCTATTGCCCATTGCCTATTGCCCATTGCTAATTGCCCTTTGAAAGAATTGCAATTGTATTTTTAAGTTCATATGTTCGTTTAATAATGCATAATATACATTTATCATCAGCAAAAGAAAATTAACAAAGCCTTTCATCTCCTCTTTTTTTTCATTTGCTTACTTTGCATTGCTTTATATTTTAAACTTACATGATTAAGAACTTACTATTTTTTATACTGCTGTTATCATCCACAACTTTGTTTGGCCAGAAATTCAGCGGACAATGGAGCGGTAGCTTTGATGCAAAAACAGATACCAGCGACCGTACTGAATATTTTTTAGAACTGGAAGTAAACGGCACACAGGTAGACGGTACATCTACTACTTATTTTATTATTGCCGGGAAACGCTTTTATACTATCTGTAAAGTAACCGGCACATTTGATCCTAAAAGTAAAACCATTGTATCTACAGAAGTATCCAACATCAAATCCAATACACCGGAATGGTTTCGTGATTGTTTTCAAACACATATCCTCACCTATTTCCGTAAAGGAGATACTGAAATATTAGAAGGCAACTGGAAAGGTGCAAGAAAAGAAGATAACTGCGGCACGGGCACTACGCTACTTTCACGAAAGCAACTGGCAAAAAATATGGTTACTGTTCCACCTCCTGTAAATAACACAGTGCGGATGAACCCCACTCAACCAAAAGCAGCAATAAAAAAACCTGTTACAAAACCAAATACAGCTACAACTAAAACAACTCCAAAGCAAACTCCGCCGGTTGTAAAAACTAAACCTAAAAAAGATTCGGTTGTAAAACAAAACCCAACCATTACAAAAATTCAAAACAAAACAGAAACACAAATAAAACCAGATATTAAATCAAATATTCCTGCTCCCAAATTGCCCAATGGTTTAGAACGGAGAGATAACAAAGTATATGAAACCATTGCTATTGCTGACGAAGATATTATTGTAAACCTCTATGATAATGCAGAAATTGATGGCGACATTATCACGGTGTTATTCAATGGTGAAGTTGTTGCCTCACAAAAAACACTCAGTGATAAACCGATTACGCTCAAATTAAAAGCAATCCGTGGAAAGGATAATATACTCACCATGTATGCAGAAAACCAGGGCAGCATCCCACCTAACACAGCCATCATGCGTGTGCAAAACGGCAATGATTATTACAAAGTTTTTTTAAGTGCCGATGACAAGAAAAACGGAAGTGTGGTGTTTAGGTTGAAGTGATTTTTTGTCGTTGGAGAAAACACATGTACAACAGCCATTAGCATTATTTTCCCAATGTGTAAGAAAACCAAATGGGTTATCACGTGAGGAAAGAATTCATCACTCGGCAGTGAATGAAGAAATATTTTTAATCGTACTGTTTAAACCCTATTTTATTTCTTGGTGCAGGCTTAGAATCTTTTTCTATTAATTCTTTGAGTACGGCAAAAATATTTTCGATGTCCTTACTATTACCTTTTACTTCCTTCTCAAGTTTAGCAAGCTTTAATAAAATTTCTTTGTGGGTGAGTGCATACTCTCTCACCTTTACAAAAACCCTTACCACTCTTATATTTACTTCAATGGCCGTCTTACTGTTTAAAATACACGATGCATCGTTACACCCTGCTCTGTAAAACAAAAGGGTGCCGCACCGCCAAAATAACTTTTAGATGGTATCACATTTTGTGATACCATCCCGTCGATTTCTTTACTTGTCATCTCGAACATAAAATCTTTAGGGAAACGCTCCTTATTTCTTTTAACAGCCTGTTTTAATGCCCTCGTTTCTATTCCATACAGTTCGGCCAGGTCTCTGTCAAGCATTATTTTTTCGCCCCGTACAACATAAATACGATTCAATATTTTTTGCTCTGTTACTAATGCCTGTAATTCCTTCTTTGCCATTGTTGTTAATTTGATTTCAAAAATAAAGTATAAAGAATATGGTATCACAAATTGTGACCCCTCTCTGGCACAGCTTCTTTTTATTATTCATCGTTTAGCACTAACAGCTTTACTTGTTTAGAACACTACGGATCTGAGATTTGAAATGCTTTACTTTACATTTTGATATAGTTTATGCATTGCATTTTCTGGAACAACCTTAATAGGTAATTTTTTACTTTCAAGGAAAAGAACTTCACTTCTACTTGGCCGACCATTAAAAGAAAATTGAATTGAACCAATATTAAGATTCTTTGAAAAAATAACTCTAAAAAGATGGGAGCCTCGTACCTCTGCAAAACAATATTCTATTCGTTGAATATCTGAATAGTTTAGACGTTGTGCTTTTTTTTCTTTTCCCCAACCTTTTTTCAACTCGATATACTCATCAAAAAAATAGATTGCCGGTTTATTTTTAATAAACAGATAAAAGCCAATAATAACAATTAACCAAACGGGAGGAATAAAAAAAGGATATTGAAGCAATGCAATTGTTCCTCCCCCAATCAAAAAAATACCTAAATATAGGAGGTCACTGTAACGAGGAGTATAACTAAACTGATGTTTTATCAAAATATTTAATAACATTTTCGTCCATGTTGGTATCTCTGCCCGCCGTTGCTGTGTGTTTTCACCTTCAACAACTTGTACAATAGCTGAAGTGTAATATAATTTAATAATTTTGTTGGTGAAAATCCCCCGAATTGGCCTGTTTTATTTTTCCAAATTTTACAAAAGTAAAAAGACCTTGTTGCTCCTTGTAAACGTATGTATATATCTATACCTGTACAGATATACCTGTACAGACACCCTTTGGGTGTACAGACATGATACTTACAACTTAAAATTCAATGTTACACTTGGTATAATCGGAAACAATGAAACCTGTAATGCCTCTACTTCTAAATTTCCCTGCAATGGATTTCCGGTTTGGTCATAATAAATGAAATAGGGGTTTTGTCTGCTGTATGCATTGTATACACTAAACACCCATTCAGTTTTAAGCTTACGGACTTTTTTTGGCTGTGGGGTATAAATAGCTGCCAGGTCTAAACGGTGATAAGCCGGCAAACGGTATTGATTAATGCGGCTGAACTGCTGCGTTAGTACTCCATCAACAAGAAAGAAACGTTCGGGTAATGTAAAAGAACTACCTGTTCCATATACAAACACTGCAGAATATTTCCATTTCTTACTTTTTTGATAATTGGCCACCACACTTAAATCGTGCCTGCGGTCAAAACGTCCGGGATATTTTTCAGCTTCATTCAGCTCAGGAAATTTCCTCCATGTCCATGATAAGGTGTAACCAATCCAACCGGTGAAATTTCCTCTTGCTTTGTTTACATAAAACTCAGCACCATAACTCCATCCCTTTCCAAATACAAAACTTTCTTCGGGGTCTCCAATGCCCGGTGTATATCCTTCTTTATATTCAATTTGGTTGGCCATGGTTTTATAATAAACCTCAACAGATGTTTCCCATAAATTGTCTTTAAAATTTTTAAAAACTCCTGTTGCATATTGCCAGCCAATTTGTGGTTTTACACGGTAAGTACTGGGCACCCAAATGTCAGTTGGCAAAGTTGTTCCTGCATTACTTACCAAATGAATAAACTGGAGGTTTCTGGTTACAGCAGCTTTAATAGATGTTTCATCGTTCAATGCATATCTAAGAGTAATGCGAGGTTCAAGTCCGCCATAATCCTTAATTCCTTTTCCGCTTTTATAAACAGTACTGTCTAACTTATTTCCATCAACATCTTTTTCATATAAAGTATAAGGTCCTACCTGCTGAAAAAAACTATAGCGTATTCCATAATTAATTTTCAACTGATCACTTACTTCCCAATCGTCCATAAGATAAGCAGCTACTTCATGTGCAAATTTGTTATTTACTTTTTGAGGTTCAAACACTACATCCCCACTCTTTCCACTGGTTGTTTGCGGATTGAATTTATGATAGGTATAATTCAACCCATATTTTAACTGATGACCGGTTACGGGATAATAATCAAAATCAATTTTTGTTGTTACGTCTCGGATGGCCGAATTAAATTTTACTTCAAAATTACTTTGTGCACCTTCAAATGCAAACTGGTAATCGTTCCACACAACGGATGTATTTGCAAATAATTTATTGCTGAATACATGATTCCATCTTACTGTACCTGTTGAATTACCCCAGGGAATTCTTGCATTGAAACTCCGTTCTTTATTTTTAAAAGTAAATACATCACGGCCAAAATACCCGCTCATATATAAACGATCCTTCTCTGAAAATTTATAGTTGAACTTGGTATTTAAATCATAGAAATAATAACCACTGCCATAAAACGAACTTGACTTTTTTATAAAAGGCTTTGCCAACACATCAATATAAGTACGCCGTGCAGAAATAATAAAAGATGCCTTCTCTTTTACCAGAGGGCCTTGTACAGAAACCCTTGATGAAATAGTACCAATGCCGCCCTCTACCTGGAATTTTTTATTATTGCCTTCTTTCATTGCAATATCTACCACACTGCTTATACGGCCACCATAATTTGCCGGCATACCACCTTTAATTAATGTTACATTCTTTAACGCATCACTGTTAAACACCGAAAAGAAACCAAACAAATGACCTGGATTATAAACCACTGCATCATCAAGCAAAATTAAATTCTGATCGGGCCCTCCACCACGTACATATAAACCGCTGTTGCCTTCACCTGCATTTCGTACGCCGGGTAAAAGCTGTAACACTTTCATTGGATCTACTTCACCTGCCAATGCCGGAACAGATTTGATCTGGTTCATATTCAGTTCAAACTTTCCCATTTGTGCTGCCTTTACATTTAAATCTCTTTTTTTAGAGTACACAATTACTTCTTTTGAAAAAGCAATACGGGGCATCATATCAAAGTTGAACTGTGTATTGGCATTGATATCTATAACCACTTCTTTTGCAACATATCCTATATGTGAAACCGTGAATGTTTGTAAACCTTTATCAAGTGTTATAGAATAAAAACCATATTGATTGGATGAGATTCCTTTGCTGAGACCTTTCACAGTAATTGTTGCTCCAATGATGGTTTCATTACTGGTACTGTCCTTTACATAACCACTGATGGTGAATTTATCCTGAGCTATTAATCGTTGATGAAGAACAAAAAACAGCAGGAAGACAGATAGATGTTTTAAATAGTTCATGATTTATTTAACATTCAACATGCCCTTAAAGTTCAAACGAAATAATCGGAAATATGAAATCATCCTACTTCGTACTTCGTATTTCTTACTTCGTACTTTTTCCTTCACTAATATTTCAACGTTTCCCTAACTTCCCCACAGGTTAACATTTTTTTCCCGAAATAAGGATTACGTATGCTGTCTTTATTACTTAACCAGTATGCGCCTTTATCGTTAAATGCCATTGGGCAATATTGATAATATATGGTTGCACCTGCAGGTTTTATTACCCTCATCATATCATAAAAAGCATTAGAAATCATTTCAAACGATTCTCTTTTCTTTTCCAGATCTTTTTCACCCAACATGCCGGTTATTTCAGAAGCAACATCACCGGGCCTGCCCGCTATGCTTTGATATCCGATGGAATCAACTGTTTTCATTTCATCAAGCTTTAAACTATCCAATAATAATTTCAATTGAAAACCTGCTGTATTTGCCAAGGCTGTATCGCTGGCAACAAAAGCATCTTTCAAATTATAATAAGCATTCAGTGTATTGTTTACCGCTTCGTTAAAAGCACCAGAGTAAGCATTAGATGTTGTTTTTGCTGTTGTACCCAATTCAGATTCCTTTTTTTCTTCCTTATTTGTACATGCAATTATTAATAATAAAAACGAAAGGATAAAAAGCGTATTCTTCATATTTCAAATTTTTGTCAAAGTTAATTGATTTGCTATTTGCTCTGCATTCCTTGACTGAATGACGTAACTTTGCCGCCAATTTTAAAATTATGTTAGCAGGTTTTCAGAATGTTACGTTTGAATTTGGCGCAAGAGCTATTGTTGAAGATGCCACCTGGCATATTCACCCCAATGAACGCATTGGGTTAATTGGCTTTAATGGAACCGGAAAGTCGACCTTATTAAAATTATTAGTAGGTGAATATGTACCCTCTAAAGGTGAAGTGATCATCAGCCGCAATACCAGCATTGGATACCTGCACCAGGATTTGTTGAGTTTTGATACCAATGAATCTATTTTACAGGTTGCCCTGGGTGCGTTTGAAAAAATATTATTGCTTGAAAAAGAAATTGAAGAAATAGGAATTCAACTGGAAAAAAATCATGAAGATGAAGCTTTGCTTCACCTCTATTCTGATAAGCTTCATGAAATGGATACGTTGGATGGATACAACATTCATCACAAAACAGAAGAAATTTTACAAGGCCTTGGTTTTGCCAACAGTGATTTAGTAAGACCTTATAAAGAATTCAGTGGTGGCTGGCGCATGCGTGTGCTGCTTGCAAAAATGATTCTGCAGCAACCAGATTTATTATTGCTTGATGAGCCTACTAACCACCTTGACCTTCCCAGCATTGAATGGCTTGAAAAATATTTGTTGCACTACCAGGGTTCGGTTGTAATTGTTTCGCATGACCGTTGGTTTTTAGACCGGATGGTTACCAAAATTGTTGAAGTATTTCAACAAGGCCTTCATATATACGGAGGCAACTATTCTTTCTATCAGAAAGAAAAAGAAATCAGGATGGAACTGCAACAAAAAGCGTTTGAAAATCAGCAGGATTTTATCCGTCAGCAGGAACGCTTTATTGAACGCTTCCGTGCAAAAGCAAGTAAAGCTGCAGCTGCACAAACAGCTATTAAAAAATTAGAAAAGCTAGATGTATTGGAAGCCCCTTCAAATGATCGTCCGAATATCCGCATCAACTTTGCTGTTGATAAAACACCAGGCAAAGTTTTGTGTGAGTTGAAACATGTTAGCAAACATTTCAGCACAACCAAAATTGTTACCAACACCCATGCTGAAATTGAACGGGGCGATAAAATTGCCTTGATTGGTGCTAATGGAAAAGGGAAGTCTACCCTGCTGCGTATCATTGCCGGTACTGAAACATTTGAGGGAGAACGTAAGTGGGGCCATAATGTAGATGAAAGTTTTTATGCCCAGCATCAGTTAGAAGCATTAGACCTCAATCATACTTTAATTGATGAATTAAAAAGCTGCGGAAGCAAAAAAACCGACCAGGAATTAAGAACCTTGCTTGGCTGTTTTTTATTCAGCGGTGATGATGCAGATAAAAAAATTAAAGTGTTGAGCGGTGGTGAAAAAGCAAGAATTGCATTGGCAAAAACCATCATAAGCAAAGCCAACTTCCTGTTGTTGGATGAGCCTACCAACCATTTGGATATGCATTCAGTTGAGTTATTAATTGAAGCATTGGATAAGTACCAGGGCAGCATTATTCTTGTGAGCCATGATCGTTTTTTTGTTTCGCAAACGGCCAATAAAATATGGGAAATTGTTGATGAGCAGATAAAAGAATTTAAAGGAACCTATACTGAATTCCTTGAATGGAAAGAACGAATGGCGAAGAAACAAGCCGAGAGTAAGGAGTCGTTAGCAGTTAGTGAAAAGAAAGCAGAAGCAAAAAAAACAGTGGAAGTAAAACCTGCAAACAATCAGCAAGCGGCCAACAAAGATCCCAAGCATGTTATTAATAAAGACGAAAAGAAAGAATTAAGCAAACAGCAGAAATTATTGCTTCAGCTGGAAGAAAAGATCAACAATGTTACTGATCAAAAAAACAAAACTGAATTGCAATTATCAGAACCTGCAACATATTCTGACAGGGAAAAATTTGTTCAAACAGAAGAAGCCTATCAGCGATTGAGTAAAGAACTCATTCAATTAAATAAAGAATATGACCTTGTGTTTGAAAAAGTATTAGAGCTTGAAAATAAAATGCAGTAATAATAATCTTTCTGTTTAAGGTTGAACGTTTTTTATTCTTGTCGGATGTGTTCTACTTAGAAAAACTTCTAACATTAAACCTTTCAAACGTTACACCTTCTTCCAAAAAAAAGCCATCCCTAAGAATAAGGACGGCGTATTTACCTATAAGAGAACCAACAGTTCGTTGAAATATATTAAAGTGATTGTTCACCCACTATACGGAATGAACCATCATTATTAACTTGTTTTATTCTTAAAAATGTTTTTCCCGAAATTTTTATTTTATACTGATAAGAGAATTCAGTTCCCTCTTTAAATCCACCCAATACTGTACAGGCAGTTTGAAAATGGATACCATCAGCGCTCTTCTCAATTTCATAATATACATGTTCAGCTTCATCCAATGCTTTCCATTTCAATAAAATATTAGCATTTTCCTTTATGTATTGAAAACCATAAACTTTTGGCCAATTGTTATTTGAAGTGTCTGCAGGTTGTATGCCGGCAGAAAATCCATTTTGTATAACCAGAATAAGAGTTAGAGTTGTTACAAATAAGGGTTTCAAATTCATATTTTCAAATTGATACAGTCAAACAAAAAGTAAAGACAAACCTCAATTTGGCTTCAAAAAGGATCGGGATTCTTAAAGTATAATGAAAATTGAAAACGGGATGGATAATTAGTTTAGGGCCGGATTCAATCTCGACAGTAAAAATACGGTCTTATCTGGTATTTCCAAGAAAACGTTTATTTTTTTTTAAAGTTTTTTTTATTCACCTATTAGTTTACACTCATTTTAGATAATGAAATGATCAAATATGAGAGATTATTAGAAATAAAAGCTCGAATAAAACCAATGATGCTCTTTCACCTAATTTATATATATCAATTAAAAAAGTCCCTTAAAGGGACTTTTACTTTTTTGTGATCCGGATTGGATTCGAACCAATGACCCTCCCGATTAGAAATCGGGATGCTCTACCCTGCTGATCTTATTAAACTTTCAACATATTTTCTGCTTTTTTGCTTCTTAATGTATATCTCTCTTCTTCGGGCTTCTTTCAAATTTTCAAAAGCTTCTTTATAAACCAATATCCAAGGTATACCAGTTCTGGTAAATTTTTCTTTACCCCTGTTATGTTCATCAAATCTTCTTTCTAAATCAGATGTAGACCCAACATAATATTTGTTGAGTTTTTGACTGTATAGTATGTAGCAATAGTTAGTCATATTAAAAAAAGTCCCATTAGGGACTTTCTTTTTTACTTTTTGTGATCCGGATTGGATTCGAACCAATGACCCTCAGCTTAGAAGGCTGATG
>DAIOWB010000060.1:0-11937 GCA_036758725.1 Lacibacter sp. | reverse complement strand
ATTGCTTCCTCAGTCATTTACAGATGGGTTTGCAACCCTCAATTTAGACAATTTATTTGAAATATCTGCTGCTTTCAATTTAAAAATAAGGCGAATGATTGCTGATAAAATATATTAATCTAATCCTTTAAAATCCAGCTCTTAAAGCAAGAATAAAGTTTCTGCCGGGTGCTGAAAAGCCTGAAGCAAAATACCGGTAATTGCGGTCTAAAATATTTTCAACTGAAAATTGAATACTGATTTGTTTTTTGATGTTATAGGAAGTCCGAAGGTTAATAGTCATCCACGAAGGCATTCCATCTGCAGTAGCATATTGTGCATTATCTTCTCCATCTGCATTATATTGATTAAGATGTTTCCAGCCGTTATACAAAGCAAATACTTCTGAAAATATTTTACTATACTCAAAAGACAAACTTGTTTTCCCAAATACCGGAGGAATGTGATCCAATGGTTTCGATGAAACTTTTTTACTTACAAGTGCGTAAGATCCGTTAGTTTGTTTTTCATAAACGGATGAGTTTTTTGTAATGTCTGTTTCAAACCTGCCTATTGTATAGGTAAGTGTACTGCTTAAGTTGAAATACTTTGCAAATTGTATAAATAAAGAACTGGAAAAACCATAGAGATATGCTTTGTTTGCATTGGTATTTGCGAGTACCTGACTTTTTACTCCATAATAAACTATTGAATCCTGTCCATTAAGTTTAAAGGGAGCTTTTACTAAAGCATCTCTGAACCAGGTATAGAAACCACTCAGTTCCAGACGAACATTCTTTCCAAAATTCTGACTTAATCCTAAATCAATATTGAATGTTTTTTCAGGTTTTATATCGGGGTTGGGAACAACTAATTGTCTGGCTGATGTACTTGATTCAAAAATCTTAGAAAGGTCATCAATGTTTGGTGCTCTGAAACCTGTAGAAAAGTTCACTGATAATTTCGTTCCGGGAACCGGCAAATAAATTAAACCGGCATTTCCTGTAACCGTAAAATTGTTCTGATTAATTTCTGTGTAAGGCAAATGAAGCAGCAAGGCTGTATCAACTAAAGTTGAATGCAAACTGATTGACTGTAAACGAATGCCATCATTCAATACAAACTTTCTGCTTTTGAATTTGTATGTATGCTGAGCATAAATACCGTAGTTGTTCATTTTGTTCTTTCCATCAGGATAGCGTGTATCAAGTTTTGAAACTTGCCCTGTTTTGATGTTTGTTCTTGATGCAGTTGATTTTAAATAATTCAACTGCCCATCAATACCAAATGTAATTTCATGGTCTTTCCAGGTTTTACGTATATCAAAAACATATCCCCAAACGTTTACTTTTTCTATTCTGGCATCAAAGCGATCGTATTGTTTAAACTCTCTTGTGTACCGGCTTTCTTCAATATTCTGGTAATGGAGATTTAATGAAATGGCATCAAAAAATCCTGCTTTCAAAATGTTTAATTCATAGGAACCAAATAGTCTTTCCTGTGGTCCGTAATACCAATCAGTAAAACGAAATGTATTACCTATTGAGCCGCCAAAATTTTTCTTATCCTGTAAGCGATCATAACGGGGCACATTGGTTGTATTGGAATACTGTATGTTAAGCAGATGGCTCACTTTTTCATTCTGGTTAAACAACAGTTTTTGCAAAACATCCCATTGCTTGAAAGCTGAAAATTTCTGAACCCTTGTATCGGCATTTTTTAAAACGGTATCAATGCCGTTCATGTTTGTAACAAAAGAATCTCTTTTTCCAAAGCCGGGATATTTATCAGTATAATTGCTTCCCATCTTTACATCACCAAAATCACTAAAGCTGAACGATTGTAACCAGGCCCATTTTTTCCAGCCAAGATTAACATCAACATGTACAGTTTTTTCATTATTGACAGAACTAAAACGTGCAAAACTATTTCCGGTAAATTGAAAAGCTTTTTCATCTTTTGCAAACTTGGGTGCCTTTGTTCTGAAATGAACCACACCCCCCAGTGCATCGCTGCCATAAATGGTTGATGCAGGACCATACAATACTTCCATACTTTCAAGCATGTTCTGATCAACTGTAATTGCATTTTGCAAATGCCCGGAACGGTAAATTAAATTATTCATCCGCACACCATCAATCACCAATAATACACGACTAGCTTCAAAGCCTCTTATTACAGGACTACTACCACCTTGCTGACTTTTTTGAACAAACACATTGCCTGTATTGATTAACAGATCGCCGGTATTTTGAGCGTTTACTTTGCCAATCATTTTGGCATTGATAACATCTATCCTTTGTGCAATATTTAATTTTTTCTCAGGGAATTTATTGGCGCTGATGACAATTTCATTTAAATCTTTTATTGTTGTGTCTTGTTTGGTATTCTGGGCATGAACAATAGGGCCAAGCAGAATACCAGGCAGCAATAAAAATAATTTTCTCATTTTTATATTTAAACAGATTAATAAAAGAACAAGTTCATGTAAACATGTTTGTTCAGTATTGTATAAATTTATTTCTGTACAATTAACTTGTTAATTATACTTATTAAGCCGCTTAACAGATTTTTGGAGGTGGAGTAGTATAGTCAGGAAAGTGAGAAGTATAAATTGTATGAACGAAGTGTGTTGTTAATTTCTCGCAAGCAAAATAAGGGGTCAGCTTTTCTGTTTCAGAATTGGTAACTGCAATAGAGAATAGTTTAATTAATTGTTGAGCTTTATTATTATGTTGCTCATTTTTTGTATTGTCTTCTAAACTTTTTTTAATCTTTTTTTCTGCTTTATCAAATAATCCGTTTAAAACAACCAGGTCATTAGAAACGGACATATTTTTCACATCAAACAATTCGCTATCCAGCATACACTCTTTGCCTTCTTTCACCCATTGAATTTCATTTGCCTTTACAGTTATGGATGTTAATTGTTGCGTTTCCAGTTCTTCAAGCATCTGCCATTGATGATGTAAATGCTGCATTTGTAAAAACACAGGAAGAGTAAGTGGCAATGTAAATGCAACAAGAATCAGTACAAGTGTTGTGTATTTTAAATTCTTCTTCAATCTTCAATTAAAATTTCACCAGTCATTTCTTCAGGAATAGGAAGGTTCATCATCTTTAATATTGAAGGAGCAATATCACCTAATTTTCCTGGTTTTAATTTTCCTTTCCATGAACGGTCAATTACAAAAAGCGGAACCGGGTTTAATGAATGAGCTGTGTTGGGAGTACCATCTTCATTAATCATAAAATCTGCATTGCCATGATCGGCAGTAAGAAATATAGTATAGCCATGATCCAGGGCAGCTGTAACAACCCTGTTCACACATTGATCAACCGTTTCAACGGCTTTAACAACAGCGCTGAAAACACCCGTGTGGCCTACCATATCTGCATTTGCAAAATTCAAACAAATAAAATCAGCGGTTTCATTTTCTATTTCAGGAACAATAGCATCAGTTACTTCAAAAGCGCTCATCTCCGGTTTTAAATCATACGTTGCAACTTTAGGCGATTGTATCATAATTCGTTTTTCACCTTCAAAAGGTTTTTCTCTTCCGCCACTAAAAAAGAAACTTACATGCGGGTATTTTTCTGTTTCTGCAATTCGGATCTGTGTTTTATTATTTTCTTCCAGTATTTCACCTAGTGTTCGTATTAAATTATCTGTTTCAAAAATTACATGCACATCTTTATATGTTTTATCATATTCCGTCATGGTTGTAAAATGCAACTTCAGTTTTTTCATTTCAAACTCAGGTAAATCCATTTGTGTAAGCACCTGTGTAATTTCCCTGCAACGATCGGTACGGAAGTTGAAACAGATAACGGCATCATTTTCTTTAATACTTGCATTTTTTAAGCCTGAATTAATGATTGGTTTCAAAAATTCATCTGTTATTTCATTGGCATAAGCGTTGGCAACAGCAGATAAAATATCAATTGTTTCTTCACCAATTCCATTTACTAAAGCATCGTAAGCCAGCTTTACACGTTCCCATCTTTTATCACGGTCCATTGCATAATACCTGCCGGTTACTGTTGCAATTTCCCCAACACTTTTATAGAGATGATCCTGCAATTCAGTTAAATAACCTAAACCACCTTTTGGATCTGTATCACGCCCATCTGTAAATGCATGTATATAAACTTCTGTTAATCCTTTCTCTTTACAATAGGAAGTAAGAGCCTTGAGGTGATTAATATGAGAATGTACACCGCCATCGCTTACCAAACCAATCAAGTGAAGTGGTTTTTTATTGGATAGTGCGTAGTTTAAACTTTCATTAAGTACTTGGTTTGTAGCAAACTCAGCATTACGTATTGCCACATGAATGCGTTGCAATTCCTGGTATACAATTCTGCCTGCGCCCAGATTTAAATGGCCAACTTCACTATTACCCATTTGTCCATCGGGTAAGCCAACTGCTTCGCCGCAGGTTATTAAAGTAGTATTGGGATATTTTGAATAAAGACTGCTTACAAAGGGCACATTTGCATTTTGAATAGCATCGGCTGCTTTTACCTTGCCAAGGCCCCAACCGTCCATAATAACCAGTATTGCTTTTTTATTTTCTGCCATAGGGGCAAAGCTACTTTATTTGGGTCAAAATCACCCCAATAGGGGCCGGCCTGCAACTAATGATTATATTTAATTGTCTGTATCAATAATGGTTTGGCATGTTTTTCGTACTAACAGGGTAATAATAATAATGAAATGAAAATAAAACAGCTTTTTAAACTTTCTGCTTTGTGCTTAATTGCATTAATTCTGTTTTCTTTTACACCAAAAGAAGATATTGTTTCTGCATTAAAAAGCGGCAACGTAGAAAAAATGTCGAAATACTTCGACAATATGGTTGATGTTAGTGTGCCGGGCAAAAGCAATACATTTAGTAAAAGCCAGGCTGAAATGGTAATAAAAGATTTTTTTGCTTTAAACAAAGTGAGGAGTTTTGAAGTTCAACACTCAGGAAACAATCCTACTTCAAATTTTATAATTGGAATGCTTACAACAGCAAGTGGTAAATTCAGAACAACAGTTTACATGCGTGAAAAAGGCGACAAACAATATTTGCAGGGTATAGAATTTGAACCCGTTAATTAACCCAAAGCTTCATTTAAACGCCCCGCTTTATGCGGGGTTTTTATTTGTTTTGATGAAAAAGAACAGAATGTGATTTCCTCTAATTTTGTAACATGATGGTTCATTATGAAGAATTATTAAATCAGTTAATTACTGATGCATTAAAAGAAGATATTGGCGAAGGTGATCATTCAACACTTTGTTGTATTGCTCCTGATGCAAAAGGCAAAGCGGTTTTGAAAATTAAAGAAGAAGGCATATTGGCCGGGATGAAAGCAGCAAAAGCAATTTTCAGGTATCAACAGCCCGATTGTGTTTTCATTCCTTTAAAACAAGACGGTGATAGTATGTACAAAGGAGAAACAGCTTTTGAAGTGGAAGCAAAAGTGCATACCATACTGCAATGTGAACGTGTGGTTTTAAATTGTATGCAACGCATGAGCGGCATTGCAACGCTTACAAAAACATATTCTGAGAAAATAAAAAGGTATAAAACAAAACTTCTCGACACAAGAAAAACCACTCCCAATTTTCGTTTACTTGAAAAAGAAGCAGTTAAAATTGGCGGCGGTTATAATCACCGTTTTGCTTTGTATGATATGATTATGCTTAAAGACAATCATATTGATTATTGTGGAAGTATAGAAGCAGCTATAGAAAGAGCATATGATTATGTTCAACAAGTTAAGCCGGATTTGAAAATTGAAATTGAAACAAGAAATATTGAAGATGTGAAAAGAGTGATGGCAGTTGGAAAAATTGACAGAATAATGCTTGATAATTTTTCAACTCTCCAAATTAAAGAGGCATTGCTTATCATCAATGGAAAATATGAAACAGAAGCAAGTGGTGGTATTCATCTGAATAATATTGAAGAATATGCTGCAACCGGAGTTGATTTTATTAGTGCCGGTGCACTTATTCACCAGGCAAGGAGTTTAGACCTGAGTTTAAAAGCTGCTCTTATCTGATATCTTAAATAGGTTAAACATGTCAAAAAAAAATAAACCAAACAGCAGTGGTTTTGTATATAGTACCAATCCTGATTTTCGTATTGAGGAAGATGAATCTGATTATCAGCAAACTCCGGAGCCAGCAGAACAGATTTTAAGAATTCAACTGGAAACCAAACACAGGGCAGGCAAAACAGTAACTGTTATAAAAGGATTTAAAGGCAATACAGAGGATGCGGAAAAACTTGGAAAGCTATTAAAGAATTTATGTGGTACCGGTGGTTCGGTTAAAGATGCTGAAATTATTGTACAGGGTGATCATAGAGAGAAAGTGCTTCAATTTTTGCTTAAAGCCGGGTATTCAAAAACAAAAAAATCGGGAGGGTAAAAGAATTGTATTGCTAAAATGAAAATAATTATTTTTACATAACCATAATCTATAAGTAAATACCATGCTATTCATTCTATTGGGGGCCTATACAGCAAGAGTTGAACTCTTTAAATTTTTCTTCTTTTTTGTATTTGGAGCATTGCTCTGGAGTTTTTTCCTTTATTTCGACAGCTTTGGATCCAATGTTCGGAAAAGAAAAAAAAGAAGAGCAATCATTTTAATGATTACTTCAGGAGTACTTGTTTTAGGCATGTCGGTTACATGGCTATTAAGTAAAACAAATGTTGGCTGGTGGTTTGAAAATTAATAAAAACAAATTGCAGAATTTCATAATCGGCCAATACCCTGGTTTAAACAAAAAATGAAAGCCTGTTGATTGATCTGCTTTTTTTTGAACATATTTCTTTTAATTTTATAGCAAATTCAAGTATGGTTTCCAAAATAACAGAAGGCGTAACCATTACAGTTGATACATTTTATCAACCGGAATACAGTAACCCGATTGCTGGTGAATATATGTTTGCCTATCGCATTACTATTGAAAACAATAATCTGTTTCCGGTAAAACTTCTTCACCGTTATTGGAACATTTTTGACAGCAACGGAACATATAAAGAAATTGAAGGTGAAGGAGTTGTTGGTGTTCAACCTGTTATTTTGCCCGGTTCTCAATATCAATATGTAAGCGGCTGTAATTTAAAAACGGAAATGGGAAGAATGCAGGGCACTTACACCATGGAAAATTTAAATAATAAAAAACAATTTAAGGCTACCATCCCCCTTTTTGAAATGTTTGCTCCATTCAAAGGCAACTAACTCACTCGTTATCATTCACATTAACAAGGAATTGCCACTTTCTTGCTTTCTGCAAAACTGCCTTTTCGCTATTTTAGCGTAATTTTATAAACTTCCGCTTTTAAGTTCATCTATAAAAGCAGTTGGCAATTCAACACATTATGGCTAAAGTATCTTTTAACAATAAAAGCAGTTTGTTTTTTACAGATCTTAAACAATCAGTAGAAAATTATTTTACGGCAAATCAATTAAAGAAAACAGGGAATGTAAAGTTGTACATCAAAACAATTGTACTTGTACCTGCAGCCGTTCTTATTTATATCTTGCTGTTAACTGTTACAATGCCGGCATGGATTGCTTTATTACTATGTGCTATTATGGGTGTTGTTTTAGCTAGCATTGGTTTTAATGTAATGCATGATGCCTGTCATGGAAGTTATAGCAGTAAAAAATGGGTGAATGAATTATTCGGATATTCAATTAATGCTTTAGGCGGGAATGCATTTATCTGGAAATTTAAACACAACATCATTCATCATACTTACACCAATGTAGATGGCGTAGATGATGATATAGCAAAAAGTCCGGTTCTTCGTCAGTGCAACACTCAGGTTTGGAAACCTGCACATCGCTTTCAACATATTTATATCGTTTTTGTATATGCCCTTTCTTCAATTGCATGGGTTGCCCTGTTAGATTTTACCAAATATTTTTCAAAAAAAGTAGTTTCAACTCCATTGCAAAAGATGAACACAAAAGAGCATATTCTGTTTTGGACAAGTAAACTTTTGTATATAGTTTTTTATATAGCCATTCCTATATGGGCTGTTGGTGCAGCTAAATGGGCTATAGGTTACTTAACCATGGAATTTGTTTTAGGTTTTGTTTTAGCAATTGTTTTTCAACTGGCACATGTAGTTGAAGAAACAGAATTTGAACATGCAGGAACAGAACCCTTAATGATTGAAAATGAATGGGCGGCTCACCAGGTAAAAACAACTTCTAATTTTGCTCCAAATAATAAATTCATTTCCTGGTTGGTTGGTGGTTTAAATTTTCAGGTTGAACATCATTTGTTTCCAAGAATAAGCCATGTACATTATCCTGCCATCAGTAAAATTGTTGAAGAAAAGTGTAAGGAGCATCATTTACCCTATCATTCAATTTCAACTATGAGTAAGGCAATTGCTTCACATTTCAGAATGATGAAACAATTGGGCCAATCACCCAACTACACATCATCTGGGCTTGTAAGCTGATTCATTAAAAATGACTTTGTTTGAAGTTTCCATTAACTGTACCAGAGAAACAGTTGGATTTTTTTTAGTGTATGCTTTTACAATTTCCCAACCTAAATAGGCTCCAATATTTCCCGGGCTATCATCAGACATCCCTTGTGTTGAAGGTCCATCAGTTGTAAAGTTTTTTGTTAAAGCAGGATCAATTTCATACAACAGGTTTTGCTGAATGAAAAAATTATAAACACTCCGTTCATTTTCATTGCACCATTTGAGTTGCTTTCCAGTATAGCCAATTAAAATGGTATCGTTTGTTTGTGGCAATAATTGACTCAACAGATATAAACGCTTCCCTTTTTCAATAAAGCGTTCAATTAATGGAAAACGATTGCTGCTGTCGGGGTATAAATCATCTGTTATCAGTTTAAAAACATCAGCTGCAATATATTCCTTAGAAAAACGACGGCTTCGGTATTGAGGAGCAATGCTGCTGATATAACCCGGATCATTATAAATAAAAAAATCTTTTCCTAAATAAAATTGTAAGCCTATTGCAAGAAAATGGTTTCCCATAAAATTAGGGCTTGGTTCATTATTACTCATTGGAGCTAATGCATCCATTGGACCAATGGTTGTAATAACAACCGGTACTTCAAAATTGGGGTAATAATATTTTAAATATCGAAATCCATTTGTTAACTCGCTTGTTATAATACTGAAGTTGCTGTACAGTTCCTTTGATTTTTCATAAATGGGTTGGTTCAAATGCAGAAAACGCTTACTTCCTTCAAATGCCAGTTGATTACTATCAATCAATGGCCCAAGCCCTAAAACATGATTAATAAATAAAGGGAGAAACTGTGGGTATTTCTTCTCCAGTTGTGCTAATCCCATTCTTGTATTGTTGGTATCAATTGCAAAAAAATCATTTTCAAACCGTTGAATACTGAGATTGATGTTAATTTTGGAAACATCAGGCGTATTGGATGTATTATTACATGCAATGAGCAGAAAAAGAAGGGAATAAACTGATAAATTTTTCATGTTGCTTGTAAACGAAAGATTCATGGCTTTGTTGTGATGATCTGTGGTTGAAATTCGTGAAATTTGTGCAATGAAGATATTCTTAGCGCAGCAAAATTATCATATTGGCAACTTCGAAAGCAATACAAAGAAAATAATTGATGCAATAGAAGAGGCAAAAGCTCAAGGTGGCGATTTAATCTTATTCAGTGAGCTGAGTGTATGTGGCTATCCGCCAAGAGATTTTTTAGAGTTTAACGACTTTTTAAATAAATGCAATGAAGCTATTGAAAAGATAAAACAACATGCCGATACCATTGCTGTAATTGTTGGCGCCCCTGATAAAAACAAACGGACCGAAGGGAAAGATCTTCATAATGCTGCCTGGTTTTTATATGAAAAAGAAATAAAGCAAGTAATTCATAAAACCTGTTTGCCCAATTACGATGTATTTGATGAGTACCGGTATTTTGAACCGGCATATGAATGGAATATTGTTGTGTTTAAAGGAAAAAAATTAGCCATTACCATTTGTGAAGACATCTGGAATCTTGGTAATAATCCATTATACCGGAATTGCCCGATGGATGAACTCATGCAATACAATCCAGATGTAATGCTTAACATCTCAGCTTCACCCTTTGATTATACACATGTAGAAGACAGGAAAGCTATTGTAAAATTGAATGTGCAGAAATACAAATTACCCATGCTTTATTGTAATTGTGTAGGAAGCCAAACTGAAATTGTTTTTGATGGCGGATCACTGGTATTTGATAAAGATGCCAACATGATTAAACATCTTTCCCTTTTTCAGGAAGAATTGCAATCAGTTGTGTTAAACGATGATGGATATTTTGATACACCGGTTTTAGCCGCAGCTGCATCTTTGCCCAATGAAGAATTAAGTCCTGCTCATTTAGATGAAACACTTTGTATTGCAGAAATCCATGATGCCATTGTTCTTGGCATCAGAGATTATTTTAAGAAAATGGGTTTTAGTAAAGCGATCCTCGGCAGCAGTGGCGGTATTGATAGCGCTGTAACATTAGCACTGGCATGTACAGCATTGGGTAAAGAAAATGTAAGAGCTGTTTTGTTGCCATCACAATATTCAACAGGCCATAGTGTAAGTGATGCAGAACAGTTGAGTAAAAATCTCAGCAATCCTTATGATATTATTCCTATTAGAGATATTTACGAATCATTTTTAAAAGAACTCAAGCCCCTATTTAATGATTTGCCTTTTAGTATTGCAGAAGAAAATATTCAAAGCCGCACAAGAGGAAACCTGCTCATGGCCATTGCCAATAAGTTTGGTTATATCTTACTCAACACCAGTAACAAAAGTGAATTGGCAACCGGTTACGGAACTTTGTATGGTGATATGGCTGGTGGTATTGGAGTGCTGGGCGATTGTTACAAACTACAGGTATATGAATTAGCGAAATATATAAACAGAAGTGAAGAGATTATACCAAACAACATCATCACAAAAGCTCCAAGTGCAGAGTTAAGGCCTGGTCAAAAAGATTCAGATTCATTACCTGATTATTCAATACTTGATAAAATCTTATATCAATATATTGAGCGCCGTCAAGGTCCCAATGAAATAAAGGCGCTTGGCTATGATGCAGCATTAGTAGATCGTATTCTGAAGATGGTAAATGTGAATGAGTACAAACGAAATCAATTCTGTCCCATCATCCGCATTTCACCCAAAGCATTTGGTGTGGGAAGAAGAGTGCCCATTGTTGGCAAGTACCTGAGTTAAACACAACTATTATCTTTGCGGCAAAATAGAAGTTATGTTACAATTGGCTTTCATCCGTTTGAACAGAGATTTAGTTAAAGAAAGATTAGCTGTAAAAAACTTTTCTGATTCAGGGGTTGTTGATGAAATAATAGAGCTGGATGAACAACGCCGTAAAAAGCAATTGGAAAACGACGATCTGGCTGCAAAAGTTAACGCTGCTTCAAAAGAAATAGGGATGCTTATTGGAAAAGGTGAAAAAGAAGCAGCCGAACAAAAAAAAGCAGAAGTTGCTCAGTATAAAGAATCAACAAAACAAATTGCAGAACAACTTTCAGCTTTAGAATTAAAAGTAAATGAGTTGCTTATTCGTTTGCCAAATCTGCCATCTGTATTAGTGCCTGCAGGTAAAACACCGGAAGATAATGTAAACGTTAAAGAAAGTGGTGATGACCCGTTGTTACATGCAAATGCAGTTCCTCATTGGGAACTCATTAAACAATACGACATCATCAATTTTGAGTTGGGAGTAAAAATAACAGGCAGTGGATTTCCTGTTTACAAAGGCAAAGGCGCCAAACTGCAAAGGGCACTCATCAGTTATTTTTTAGATTATAATACGGCCGCTGGTTATACAGAATACATTCCACCATATATGGTTAATGAAGCAACGGCATATGGTACGGGTCAGTTACCAGATAAGGAAGGGCAGATGT
>DAIOWB010000059.1:7151-11941 GCA_036758725.1 Lacibacter sp. | reverse complement strand
GTTGCCAAACTCCAGTTGTTATGTTTACCACTTCCGTTAATACCTGCAAATGGTTTTTCATGTAACAATACTCTCAATTTATGACGGCGTGCTACACGGTCCATTACATCCATTAATAAAGAGTTATGATCAACAGCAACACTCACTTCTTCAAATATCGGTGCACACTCAAATTGCGCTGGTGCTACCTCGTTATGACGTGTTCTTAATGGAATACCAAGTTTGTACGATTCATTTTCAAAATCACGCATAAAAGCATAAACTCTTTCAGGAATAGATCCGAAATAATGATCTTCTAACTGTTGGCCTTTTGCAGGTGAATGTCCAAATACAGTACGGCCACTTAATACTAAGTCTGGTCTGGCATTAAATAATCCTTCATCCACAACAAAATATTCCTGTTCCCATCCTAACGTAGCACTTACTTTAGTAACGTTTTTATCAAAATAATGGCAAACTTCAATTGCTGCTTTCCCTAATGCTTCCAGTGATTTTAATACCGGCCCTTTATAATCGAGTAACTCACCTGTATAAGAAACAAAAACAGTGGGAATACAAAGTGTTTTGCCATTTCCAATTTCCATAATAAAAGCAGGAGAAGAAGGATCCCACGCTGTATATCCACGAGCTTCAAAAGTTGCACGCAAACCACCACTGGGAAATGAAGATGCATCTGGTTCCTGTTGTATTAATGCAGCACCGTCAAATTCTTCAATAGCAGTGCCATCACTTTTTAATGTAAAGAATGAATCATGTTTTTCAGCAGTTGTACCGGTTAATGGTTGAAACCAGTGTGTATAGTGTGTAACACCCTTCTTTTCAGCCCACTGACGAATGCCGCTTGCAATCTGACTTGCCATGCTACGGTCAATTCGTTTGCCACCTTTAATTGAAGACATCAAACTTTTAAACCCTTCATCACTTAAAAATTCACGGGCAACTTTTAAGGTAAAGACGTTTTCACCAAAAATGGCTGTAATCTTTTTTGAAGCTGCCAGATCAACCTGCTTTTGAGTATTTAAATTTTCAATTGCTTTAAAACGTAATGATTCCATATAAAAAATTTTAAAGGGCAAAAGAAAGGAAAAAAGTCGAAAAAAAGTGAAATAAAATTCAAAAAACCTGGTTAAAAAGACTCTAATTTCAATTATTTGTGGAAAAAAAGAAAAGAAATAGCCTTAGGAAACAGATGTTAGTAAGAAATTATAAACATATTATTATTTATAATTTGTTTTGCTTCCACTCAATTGTTGCTATTAGGGGTACCAGAATATAGGGGAAGAAAATTGCCCGGTAACGTACAATACCTCCAATTTGGGGTACTATATATCCGGTTAGTAATAATAAAACCATTGAGATCAAAAAAAGAAACATCACAACTGAATGTTTATAAGGATTGTCTGTATATCTGAAAAACCAGATTGATACCAGAATCCAAATAAATAGAATTTCAATTGCACTTAAAAAATAAAAAGGGGAAAAAATTTCTGTAATGTATGGCCGAACTAATACATGGTTTAAAGCCTGTGGGCCATTTTTTACAAAGCTCATTAGTGTAGGTTCTAATTCTCTTTGAGGTAAAATGGAGTTACCCCCAAGGCGATGAAAATCCTTGTTTTTCATCACTATTGATATTGGAAGATTCAATTTGGGGTTGATGTATTTAGCTCCAAAAAAGATTGCACCAAACACAATTGTAACAAGTACAAATGCAATCCATTTCTTTTGAAAATATTTTTCTGCCATCCACCAGGCAATAAAACCAGGGATACAAGCCAGTACAACATGATTACGTACAGGGAAAATGAGAGCTATTAAAATAAAAACCTGAAAAAGCGATTTTACTGTTAGCTTTTTTTCTTTCAATGCAAAATAGAAAATATAAACAGCAAGGGACAAGAGGGTGAAAACAATTCCATCTTTATGAATCCCCGATGACCAGAAAAGAAACGACGGAAAAAGAAAGGTACTGATTGTATTTAAACGAAGTTTGTTTGGGAATACATCATTCATGATTCGCAAGAAAGCGATGGGTCCGTAAAAAGTGAGAAATGAGAAAAAGATCACATTTACATAATACCTGGATCCGCTAAAAATATTAAGGATTGAAACAATACGAACCATGTAAGTATGCTTCAAATCGTTCCAATAAGAATTAGCAGTGGAGAACAGATGACTGAATTGACGGCCATAAGGATTATCAACAATGCTGGTAAAATATTTTATTGGATTACTAAACAAAAGTTCCTTGTCTGTAATACCCTGGTAAAAGAACTTCCAGGTATCTGCTGAATTTTTGTAATCAGGTATGGTTGTAAAAAACCATCCATAAGCAATGCCTGCTGCAACTTTCAGCAGAAATAAACCAATCAGCCATTGATTTGATAGTCCGGATTTTTTAAAAAATTGCACCCGGGTAATAAGCCAGCAGAAAAAAACTAAGTATATGGCAAAGAGGAAATAGGTCATGTAATTATGAGCAAATTAAAATATTTCTTTTCACACAATCAAACCTTTCATTTCGCATCAGTACTTTTGCGCTTTCTTAAACATCATGGAAATAACAGTTAAAACCGCTCAGCAGCTTCGTCTTACAGAAGAAGAATTTGAACTCATCAAACAAAAACTTGGGCGCACACCCAACTTTAATGAACTCTGCGCCTTCAGTGGTATGTGGAGTGAACATTGCAGTTATAAGAACTCCATTAAGTGGTTAAAAACTTTGCCAAGAGAAGGGGGAAGAATGCTGGTTAAAGCTGGCGAAGAAAATGCCGGGTTAATGGATATTGGTGATCAGTTAGGAGTTGTTTTTAAAATTGAAAGTCATAATCATCCTTCAGCTATTGAACCTTTTCAAGGTGCAGCTACTGGTGTGGGCGGTATTCACCGTGATATCTTCACTATGGGAGCAAGGCCAATTGCTGCATTAAACTCGTTACGTTTTGGCAATTTAAAAGAATCGAAAACGCAGCACTTACTTGGTGGAATTGTACATGGTATTGGTCATTACGGCAACTGCTTTGGTGTACCAACAGTTGGAGGTGAAATTTATTTTGAAGATTGTTATCATACCAATCCGCTTGTTAATGCAATGAGTGTTGGAATTGTAAAAGCAGGAGAAACTGTTTCTGCAACAGCTGAAGGAGTTGGCAATCCGGTATTCTTTGTTGGCAGTGCAACGGGTAAAGATGGAATTGGTGGTGCAAGTTTTGCCAGTGCTGATATTACTGCAGATAGTGCTGAAGATTTACCTGCTGTACAGGTAGGTGATCCGTTCCAGGAAAAGAAATTATTAGAAGCTTGCCTGGAAGTGATACAAACAGGGGCCATAGTTGGCATGCAGGATATGGGTGCAGCCGGTATTATATGTTCTACTGCAGAAATGAGTGCGAAAGGAAAATCAGGTATGCGGATTGATTTAGACAAAGTGCCTACCCGTCAGCAAAACATGAAAACATGGGAACTACTGTTAAGTGAAAGCCAGGAGCGTATGTTGATGGTGGTAGAAAAAGGAAAAGAACAATCAGTATTAGATGTATTTGAAAAATGGGATTTGCCTTGCAGCGAAATAGGTGAAGTAACGGCAGATGGAATGTTGCGTTTTTATATGCATGGAGAATTAGAAGCAGAATTACCTGCTTATGAATTAGTATTAGGCGGTGGTGCACCACAGTATACAAGAGAATACAAAGAGCCTGCCTATTTTCAAAAGATTAAAGCTTTTGATTCAAAAACAATTGAAGTGCCTGATGATTTAAAAGCAGTAGCTGAACAAATTATTCAGATCCCCAACATAGCTAGTAAACGATACGTTTATGAGCAATATGATAGTATGGTAGGTACCGGAAATTCATCAACAAATACTCCAACAGATGCAGCTGTTGTATCAGTAAAGGGCACAACAAAGGGATTGGCAGTTACAACAGATTGCAACAGCAGATATGTTTTTGCAGATCCATATAAAGGAACAATGATGGCCGTAAGTGAAGCTGCAAGAAATATTGTTTGCAGCGGAGGATTACCATTGGGCGTTACAAACTGTTTAAACTTTGGGAATCCTTACGATCCTGAAGTATATTATCAGTTTGTACATGCAATAAAAGGAATGGGAGAAGCCTGTACAAAATTTGATACTCCTGTAACCGGTGGAAATGTAAGTTTTTATAATCAAAGTCCCGACGGAGCTGTTTATCCTACACCAACAATTGGGATGGTGGGTTTATTGGAAGACATCAATAAAAAAATGACCCTTGATTTTAAAGCAGAAGGGGATGTGATTTTTTTAATTGGTAAATCAACCAATGATATTAACTCATCAGAATATTTACATAAGATTTGTAATGTTGAATTCAGCCCGGCACCACATTTCGATTTGGAGGAAGAATTTGCTTTACAACAAATGATAACTAAACTGATCAACCAAAAATTAATTGTTTCAGCTCATGATGTAAGTGAAGGTGGTTTGTTTACAACTTTAATTGAATCATCTTTTAATAATGATTTTGGGTTTGATGTGGTTGCTGCAGATTATAATTTAAGAAAAGATGCCTATTGGTTTGGTGAAGGGCAAAGCAGGGTTGTTGTTTCAGTGATGCCGAAAAACGTTGCCGCTTTTAAACAGGCTCTAGGCAATCATCCGCATGCAGAATTAGGTTTTGTAACCAATGGAAGTATTGAAGTAGATGGAATGGAGTGGGGAACTGTTCTTGATTGGAAAGAAAAATATAATACAGCTATTGAAAGTTTATTAGCTGGTCATGAAAGTGAAGATGCATTAATTGCATTGTAAA
>DAIOWB010000059.1:0-7051 GCA_036758725.1 Lacibacter sp. | reverse complement strand
GGCGGAGGCGGAGGGGGCAATATCATAGTTACCGGCGCTGCAGGATTTATCGGCAGTTGTATGGTTCAATATTTAAATGAACTGTGGTATTCCAATTTAATTCTGGTTGATGAATTTAACAGGGATGATAAAATTCCAAATCTGAAAGGAAAACATATTTCAGCTGTTGTAGAAAGAGAAAATCTGTTCGATTGGTTATATATAAATAAACCTGTTGTTGACTTTGTTATTCACCTGGGTGCAAGAACCGACACAACAGAATTTAATTATGCCATCCACCAGCATTTAAACGTTGAGTATTCTATAAATATCTGGAATTATTGTACACTCAATCATGTGCCTTTGATTTATGCTTCATCAGCAGCTACATATGGTGATGGTGCATTAGGTTATAAAGATGATCATGATTTATGTTTTGATTTAAAGCCACTCAATCCTTATGGGATTTCAAAAAATGAATTTGATAAATGGGTTCTTCACCAGGAAGATCATCCGCCATTCTGGGCTGGTTTTAAATTCTTTAATGTATATGGTCCTAATGAATACCACAAGGGAAGAATGGCCAGTGTTATTTTCCATTCCTATAACCAGATTAAAAAAGATGGATTGGTAAAATTATTCCGTTCTCATAAAGAAGGATTTAAAGACGGAGAACAATTAAGAGATTTTGTTTATGTAAAAGATGTGGTGAATGTAATTGCATGGATGATGGGGGAAGTGATTCGTCAGTCGGCAGTAGTGAGTGGCGAGACAAAATCTTACAAATTAACATCTGCTATTTACAATTTAGGAACAGGCAAAGCAAGAACTTTTCATGATCTGGTAGCAGCAACATTTAATGCATTGAATTTGGAAACAAAGATTGAATTTATTGATATGCCTGAAGATATCCGTGAACGCTACCAGTATTTTACAGAAGCGGATATGAGTAAGTTGAAGGCAGCAGGTTATACAAAAGAATTTACCTCACTTGAAAATGGAGTAAAAGATTATGTGCAGAATTATTTAAGTAAAGGCAATTATTATTAAAAAGTAAAGTCTTTAACAATTGGTTGAGCGACGTTGATTAGTTTCATAATTTTAATTGAAAACAAAACAATATGAATAAAAGAATTGCAATAATTGGAGGGGGTAATCTGGGAGTTGCCATTGCTGAAGGGTTAATAAAAAGTTCTTTTGTTTTGCCCGAACATATTATCATTACTAAGCGGAATATTCATACACTAACTGAAATTGAAAGTAAGGGGGTATTGGTAACCAATGATAATAAAGAAGCAGTTCAGTTTGCTGATCTGGTAATTCTTGCAGTAAAACCTTTTCAGATTAAAGAAGTAGTATTGGGTTTTAAAGATGAACTGAACAATCAAAGACATTTATTAGTGAGTGTTGTTACAGGTGTTTTAATTAAAGATATTCAGGAATGGGCAGGTGAGAATATGCCAATTGTAAGAGCAATGCCCAATACCGCCATTTCCATTCAGCAAAGCATGACATGTTTATGTGCAAAAAATACCATGCAGGAACAGTTAGATTATGTACATGATATTTTTTCACAGTTAGGTCGTGTTGCATTAATTGAAGAAAAACTAATGGATGCTTCAACGGTATTAGGTGCTTGTGGAATTGCATTTGCATTACGATACATCCGTGCAAGCATACAGGGTGGAATTGAAATTGGGTTTGATGCCAAAACAGCAACTTTAATTGCATCACAAACAGCAAAAGGTGCTGCAGAGTTATTAATTCAGAAAGGTTCGCATCCTGAACATGAAATTGATAAAGTTACAACCCCTAAAGGTTGCACCATTGCCGGGTTAAATGAAATGGAACATAGTGGCTTTAGTTCATCACTCATAAAGGGTATAAAAACAAGTTTTGAAAGTATAGGTTAATGAGGATTATATGTTTAATTATACTGGTATTTGAGAGTATATATTCTTATTCACAGCAAAAAGATTCCATTTCTCTCCAGCTTTTTGCTGATGCCTATGTATCATTTGTTCCCAACAAACCTTACACAAACAATCGCTCCGGCTTTCATTACAATTATACCAAAACCAATACAGCTTCAGTAAATCTTGCAATGGCAAGAATACATTATTCTACAGGTAGATTTCGATCCAATTTTGGTTTAATGGCAGGCGACTATCCAACTGCAAATCTTGCAGCAGAAGAAAAATGGACAAGAAATATCTATGAAGCAAATGCCGGGTACAAACTTTCAAAACAAAAAGAGTTATGGTTCGATGTAGGTGTATTCCCTTCTCATATTGGCAGTGAAACTGCAGTAGGTAAAGATAATTGGACAGCAACAAGAAGCATTACGGCCGATAATTCACCTTACTATGAAACAGGTGCACGGCTCAGCTATCAGGCAAACAGTAAATGGAATTTTTCTATCCTTGCATTAACAGGTTGGCAAAGAATAACTGTTCCTGTAAATCAAAAATGGCCGGCATGGGGTACTCAAATTACGTTCACTCCTTCTTCAAATTTAACAATCAACTCCAGTACTTTTTTGGGAAATATAAACAGGGGCACTGAAAACAAAATCCGCTTTTATTCAAATTTGTATTCTACTATAAAACTTAACAACAAAGCGTCACTTAATTTAGGATGGGATATTGGAGTTCAGGAAACCGATACGTATTCAACCAATTTTATTTGGAATGGATTAATCGCTGCCTTCCGGTATCAGCTAAAACCCGATAAGTGGAGTATAGCAATTCGTTATGAACGTTTTATTGATAAAAAGAACTTGCTTTTTACTTTACCCGAAGACATTTATCATGAGTTTAATGTACATCATACATCAGCTAATCTCGATTTTCAACCTTTAAAAAATCTCTTACTGCGAACTGAAGTTAATTTTCAGCAATCACCATTTCCAATATTCAGAAAAGGTACAAAACTAGCTAGCAATCAGTTCAGTGCATTCTTTATTTGCTCTTACAACTTTCAGTATTCTAAATAAAATCCATCTTTCCTCCTATTTTCCACAGAAATTTTGTTTGATTTTTTTCAATCAAAAAATTACCCGTAGGTTTGCATGACCTCCACGATTTATTTTTCCCATTTAACAAGCAGGCAGGTCATTTTCTGAATTTGAAATTATTTCATTATGGCCAAATACATTTTTGTAACCGGTGGTGTTACATCTTCATTAGGTAAAGGTATAGTTGCAGCATCGCTGGCAAAGTTGTTACAGGCCCGTGGCTTTAAAGTAACCATTCAGAAGTTTGATCCTTATATAAATGTTGACCCTGGTACTTTAAATCCGTATGAACATGGCGAATGTTTTGTTACCGATGATGGTGCAGAAACAGATCTGGATCTGGGCCACTACGAACGATTCCTGAATACACAAACTTCACAGGCAAATAACGTTACTACCGGCCGTATTTATCAAACAGTCATCAACAAAGAAAGAGAAGGCGCCTATCTGGGAAAAACGGTACAGGTTGTTCCGCATATAACTGATGAAATTAAACGACGCATGTTATTGTTGGGCAAAGATTCAAGGTATGATATTGTCATTACAGAAATTGGTGGAACAGTTGGTGATATTGAATCATTGCCATTTATTGAAGCTGTTCGTCAAATTCAATGGGAGTTGCCCGATGAAGATTGCCTTGTTGTTCATCTTACTTTGATTCCATATTTAAAAGCTGCCAAGGAATTAAAAACAAAACCAACTCAGCACAGTGTTCGTATGCTTAGCCAGGAAGGTGTACATCCGGATATTATAGTTTGTCGTTCAGAAAGACCATTGAGTACTGAAATACGCAGAAAGATTGCACTGTTTTGTAATGTAAAACAGGAAGCGGTAATAGAAGCAATTGATGCAGCCACAATTTATGAAGTGCCCATGCTTATGTTGAAAGAAAAGCTCGATGTGATTTGTCTTAAAAAATTAAGTGTGACCATCTTTCCTGAACCTGAACTTGAAAACTGGAAAAAGTTTTTAGATAAATTAAAATATCCAAAAAGCCAGGTAAATATTGGTTTGATTGGAAAATACATTGAACTGCAGGACGCATACAAATCCATTCTCGAAAGTTTTATTCATGCTGGTGCAATGAATGAATGCAAAGTGAACGTAGTAAATGTGCATAGTGAATTTATTACTGATCAGAATGTAGCTGAAAAACTTTCAGGGTTAGATGGTTTGTTAGTAGCACCGGGTTTTGGAAACCGTGGTATAGAAGGGAAAATAACAGCCATCAGGTATTCAAGAGAAAATAATTTACCCTTCTTTGGAATTTGTTTAGGCATGCAAATGGCATGTGTTGAATTTGCAAGAAATGTGTTGGAATTAAAAGATGCACATTCAGTAGAAATGAACCCTGAAACAACCGATCCTGTAATTGATATGATGGAAGAACAAAAGAAGATTACTTCCAAAGGCGGAACCATGCGTTTAGGTTCATATCCCTGCGATATTAAAGCAGGTTCGCTTGCAGAAAAAATTTATGGCAATCTGCATATTAATGAGCGTCATCGGCATCGTTACGAATTCAACAATAAATACCTGGATGCATTTGAAAAAGCAGGTATGATCCCAAGCGGAAAAAATCCTGAGACAGGATTGGTTGAAATCATTGAAAATTCAAAACATCCATTCTTTATTGGTGTGCAATATCATCCTGAGTTAAAGAGTACAGTTGAAAGTCCGGCACCATTATTTGTACATTTTATAAAAGCAGCAAAAGAATATTCTGAAAAACAACATTCGGTTAAGAACCCGTTGCTGGAGAGTGAGATGATTTAAGAAAGTTATTAGTTTATAGTTTTTAGTTTATAGTTATAGCAATTCAGGCATTAAAAATAATTTAAAGCAACTTAAATCTTAAGGCAACTACAAACTATAAACTACAAACTGTAATTAATTCTCCGGCTTCCCAATCATCTGTTGTTTAATCTTTTCCCAGAAGCCTTTTACATTTTCATCATTTCGTTTCCATTCTTTTCCAAAATGATTGAGTTTATTTTTCTGTTCATCTTTCTGCATCCGGAAAAATTCTTCCATTGTTTCGGTATCCTGTTGCATAGCTAATTTATTGTAGAGCCGTTTCATTTGTTTTTCATAATCAGAACTTTCTTCGGCCATTATAATTTCAAGCGTTTCCCGTTGTCTTACTTTTTCATCATAAACACCAGCAGGCAGAATTGTTTTTGCAATCACCGGCATCAGTTCAATAAGCATCAGGATAAATAAGATGAGGTAATAACGGAATTGCAAGGCGCCATTATCTTTCAGCAAATTATTTAAAGCTTCAATCCTTGTTAAGAAACCATTGTTAAGATAATTAAGAAAATCAGCTTCCTGTTTCTTAATGGTTGTTTCCATTTGTGTAAGTTCATCATCAATAGCTGTTATCTTATCCTTGTTCTGATTTTGCAATGCTTTGTATTCTTCATCCAGTTTCTGGTATTCATTTCGTTTTGCCAGTGCAATGTCTTTGATGCCTACTTTTCCACTTCCGCCACTACCATCCGTTTCCGCAATAAATTTTTCACGGGCAATTGAAACATCGGCGTACTTCAATTCAAGATCTTTTTGAATAGTTGCCTTTTCTTTCAGCAATTCATCTTTTCGGTTTTTATATAAAACATCCAGTTCAGTTCTCTTGGTAAGCTTTCTTTTTTCATTATCCAGCGATACCTGCATTTTAATTTCTTTATCAAACATGTAAAGAATGGCAGGCTGTGCCATAAAAGTGCCAATGGTTAATGCAAGCAATCCACGAAAAAGCAGGGGAGTGAATTTTTGTTTGTTGAATTTGTTGATGCCTTTGATGAGGGCCCTGTCGATTGTTAAGATTACAAAGCCCATGAAAAGGCCGCTGCCCAAAAACAGAAAGATATTGTCAATAACAGTTGAAAAGAAATAGGTCCATGCCAGAGTAGCAAATAACCATGTGGCTAATACCGTCATGCCAATTATTCTGTATCGGTTACGATCAACCACACAGTCTTTAATCAGTTCTTTTTCGGCTGTTGCCAGCCACCAAAGCAGTTCGTCTGTTTGCGAAGGGGTGTACGCATCCCCAGCGTACATGGGAGTTACCTGTTCATTCATAATGATGATTTTAAAATTTGGCGTGGTTAAAGCCGGAACAGGTAGTTTGGTTGAAATTAACGAATTGAAAACGAGTGATAAATATAATTATTGCAAAAGAATTGGTAAAACAAGTTTTGCTTTCAGCAGCTAGTCTTAGTTAATGCTTCATTTATATTATCTGCTAAACTAACATCTCACCACTGTTGCCTCTTAATACCTACCTTTGCCGCTTCAAAATTGAAAATATGAATTTCGACCGGAATACGATAATTGGTTTTGTGCTCATGATGGCGCTTTTATTTGGATATATTTTCTTTACCCAACGTCAGCAACAGGCATTACAAACAGAAAAACAACAGACTGCCGACTCCTTAGCGAAAGTTGAAGCCGCCAGAAAAAAAATAACTGATACTACAGCCCAAAAGCAACAAAAGGTGAAAATTGATTCTGCTCAGAATAAACAGGCAGAAGGTGGATTTACAGGTGCCGGTAATGGTCCAGAGCAAATTACAGTTGTTGAAAACGAAGTAATGAAGGTGAGTTTTACTAATAAAGGTGGATATCCAAAATCGGTAGAACTTAAGAATTTTAAAAAATATGATGGCAAGCCAGTAATCCTTGGAGGAGAAAAACATCAATTGATTTATACTGTTAATACAGGTAATAATCAATCGGCATTAACTTCTGATCTGGCATTTAATACCGGACAAGTTGAAAAGAATGACTCTGTACAAAAAATCAGTTTTACATTACTTGATTCAGCAGGTAAATCAATGGAACATATTTTCACCATTAAAAAAAATGATTATTTAATTGGCTGGGAAATTAAATTAAATGGGGTTGATAAACTTCTAACACAGGGGCTCTTAAATATCAATTGGGATATTACAACACATCAACAGGAGAAAGACTTAAAGTATGAGAAAGGCCAGAGCAATATTGCTTATGTTGAAGATGGTGATTATGATTTCAGCGCAGCGGGTGCTG
>DAIOWB010000058.1:0-11947 GCA_036758725.1 Lacibacter sp. | reverse complement strand
CTTTTTGTATTAAAATGGCGAGTTCTTCCTTTACATTTCTTTTTGAATGAAAAGGAAATTTTGTAAGGAGAATAATTTTTGAACCGGTTTTACATTGCTCAATTGATTTCAAAACATCAGCCACATCATCTTTCTTCACTTCCCTGCCACTAACCGGAGAAATGGTTTTACCAGCTCTTGCAAATAATAAACGCAGATAATCATAGATCTCCGTCATGCTGCCTACGGTGCTGCGTGGGGTTCTGTTAATTACTTTTTGTTCAATAGCAATGGCCGGGCATAATCCATTTATATAATCCACATCCGGTTTGTTCATGCGGTTTAAAAATTGCCTTGCATATGAACTTAAACTTTCTGCATATCTTCTTTGCCCTTCAGCATATAATGTATCAATAGTAAGAGAAGATTTTCCACTGCCCGACACTCCGGTAACAACAATTAACTTATTACGAGGAATATGAACCGATACATTTTTGAGGTTATGCATCCTGGCACCTTTAATAAATATATCTTCCTTTTTATTAATAACAGCAGGCTCAAAAGACGCCTTTTTAACTCCAGTACCCATAGAAACAAATGTAAAACATTAAACCCTTTCGGAAATTACCATTCCCCTTCTGGCGTGGTAATACGTTAAATTATTCTGAATGTTTGTTTATTAAAGTTTTTATATTAATTTTATTATGAAATTCAATATCTAAACAGAACCCAAAATATACTTCAGCCTATAGCTACAATTTCTACTTAACAATTTCAGTTCAATTTTACTGAAACCCTTTTTTGAAAACCATCAATGTAGAAGTGTATGCGTCTGTATCAACAATTTACCGATCAACAACTCATTCACCTGTTTAAAGACGGTGAAAGTGAAGCTATGGAAACTTTAGTGTTACGTCATAAAGACAAACTCTATACTTCCATTTATCTTCTCGTAAAGGACAAGTATCTAGCTGAAGATCTTTTTCAGGATACATTCATTAAAGTGATTGACACTTTCCGGAAAAAGGGGTATACAGAAGAAGGCAAGTTCTTACCTTGGGCAATGCGTATAGCACATAATTTATGTGTTGATCATTTTCGCCGTGTTAAACGTACTCCCACTATTAAAACAAGTGATAACAACGATATTTTTGATGTACTGAATTTCAGCAGTGAAAATGCTGAGGAAAAGATGATGAAAAACCAGAGTTATGATCGTATCCGCAGAATGCTTGACTTGCTGCCCGAAGAACAAAGGGAAGTGATCATTCTTCGTCATTATGCCGATTTGAGTTTTAAAGAAATTGCTACACTTACCAATTGCAGCATTAATACTGCTTTAGGTCGTATGCGTTACGGACTCATTAACATGCGTAAAATGATGACAGAAAAACAAATTGCTCTGTAAGATTCATTCCGGAAAAAACCTGACAAAACCTTATCCCCCACAAAATGTTTGTGGGGGTTTTTTATTTCCCGGAAGATTAATGAATTATTGATCGGTTTTTTTAAACGCATTTAATCCACATTCTAACCAAACTTTAAATTCTTTGTACCCGGGAGTATATCCTTTTGTTTTAGTTAATGCGGTTTCATTTAAATCCAGAATGGCATATTGTGGCTGAGAAACAGCATTGAAATTTTCACTTTGAAAGGTTGCCCACTTATCACCAATAGTAATTATTTGTTTTTCAGTTCCGCTTTTAGTTTTAAAAGTTTGTTGTTGAGCAGCCGGCAACACTTTACGTTCATCCACATATAATGAAACAACCACAAATTGATTCTTCATTAATTCAAGAACTTCGGAATTTGTCCAAACATTCTCCTCCATCCTTCTACAGTTTACACATGCCCATCCTGTAAAGTCTATTAGTAATGGTTTGTTTTCTTTTCGTGCTAAAGCCAAAGCCTCTTCATAATCTCTTAATGGCTCTAAAGAGGTTTCACAATTTACCGGGTGTTTATAAACACTATAACATAATGGTGGAGGGAACCCACTGATGAGCTTTAAGTTGGCCCATTTTGTATTTGTTACACCTGGAGCAATATAAAGAGTAATAGCTGTGAATAATATAATGGTTGTCCATCTGATGGGTCCGATTTTAATTTCTTTATCATCATGCGGAAATCGAATAATACCGAGCAGATAAAGTATTGTAAGCAACCCTATCAATACCCAAATTCCAATGAAGACTTCTCTCGGTAAAAAATGCCATTGCTTAACTAAATCTGCATTGCTTAAAAACTTTACAGCCATTGCCAATTCTAAAAATCCCAAGACCACTTTTACTGTATTTAACCAACCGCCACTTTTTGGCAAAGATTGTAACCAATTTGGAAACATAGCAAACAATGCAAATGGTAAAGCTAAACCTAGCCCAAAACCACCCATACCAAATGAAAGTTGCATAGCACCCCCATCTTTAGTAAGAGCGCCGGCCAGTAAAGAACCAAGAATAGGACCGGTACATGAAAAAGAAACAATAGCCAGGGTTAAAGCCATGAAAAAAATACCCAAGAAACTCCCAACACTGGATTTTGAATCGGCAGTATTGGCAAATTTACCGGGTAGTGTAATTTCAAAATATCCAAAGAAAGAAATTGCAAACACTACAAAAATGACAAAGAAAATAATATTAAGCCAAACGTTGGTTGAGATATTGTTTAATATTTCCGGATCTGTCTGATCTAATAAATGAAAAGGCAAACTCAGTAAAATATAAATCAGAAAAATAAAAAAGCCATATAAAGATGCATTACGTATGCCTTTAGCACGGCTTCCGCTTCTCTTTGTAAAAAAAGATACTGTTAAAGGAATTAATGGAAATACACAAGGTGTAAGTAAAGCAATAAACCCACCAATTAACCCCAGAATAAAAATGCCCCATAAACTTTTACCTTCTGTTCCCTCATCACCACAGCTTACTTGTGGCTTATTAATATCTATTGAATTGATTTTAATTCTTGCTGCCGTTGATACGCCTCCTTCCAGTTTTACATCAAATGCCAATTCCTGTGCCGGCAAAAATTCATCTTTTGCTCCTGTTGAAAAAATAATTGAACCTTTGAGTTGAGCCGGAACAGTTCCATTTATTTTAATTACTTGTGTAACTGTTACTTCATTATCACTTATAAAAACCTGCTTGTTATCAAAAACAGGATCAGTAATGGACTTACTTCCTTGTTTAACCTGTATTGAACCTTCTTTTATAATAGCACTATCTGTAAAATAGGTTGTAATAGAATCAAGTCCTTCAGCATCTTTTGAAAAAAGATATAAAAATTTACCAGGCTGTACCTTGCCTTTTAACTGCAGTTCATAAACCTGATCTGATATTTTTTTACTTGAAACATCCCATGAAACTACAGGCGCTTTTTGAGCTAGCAAGCTACCTGAAACAAAAAAAGAAAAAATGAATAAGCAGGAATAGAACTTTCTCATACACAGAAATTAAAATCCCGTCTGTGAAATCAAAAGACGGGAGCAATGCCTTTAAAACATAATGGTAAACTTAGTTTTATCTGGTGGCAAACATTGTTTATCATCACAAACCATAAATTCAATGTCGCCTGTTACAGATGTTTTTACATTACTTTTTAGTGTAACCACCTGAACAAACTCAACTTTATTGCTATAAAATTTTGATCTTGATTGTGTGGCTTTATCATATTGATCATACAATTTACCAACTTCTTTAGGTTTTCCTGAGAAACTGATCAATGGGTTTTTTGCAAAGTTGATTGTTGTTGGCAGAGCAATTGCATCTTTACTTTGTACCTGGCTATATAAATGCCAGCCGGGCTGTATTATACCAATGAGTCTGATCTCATACTTTTTATCTGCAATCTTTTTTGAAACAAACTCCCACTTCACTTTTGTGCCACTTTGAGCAAATGAAAGTAAAGAGACCATAAGTACCAATAAAGAAGTAAAAAGCTTTTTCATTAATTTCTTTTTTTTGAATTCTTAATGCAAAGTTGCATCCAGATTGTATAGAAAAATGTCATCCAGGTCACAAAAGCAAACTTTACCAAATTTTTTACGAAATCTGCAGCTAGCTTAAATAACTACTGATGTATTGATTAACAAAGCATTTAGAATTTTTCGGCCATCTGTGTTTGTTAATACAGTACTGGTTGCTCTTTCAGGATGCGGCATCATACCAAATACATTTCCATTTTTATTGCTAATGCCTGCAATGTTTCTGATTGCACCATTAGGGTTGGCTTCTGGGGTTTCATTCCCATTTTCATCGCAATAGCGATAAATAACCTGATTGTTTGCTTCCAGTTCATCCAGTATTTTTTCATCAGCAAAATATCTTCCTTCCCCATGAGCTATTGGAATTTTTAGTGCCGTTCCCCCTACTCCATTTAAATAAATATTTTTACAGATGAATTTCTGATTCGCATTTCTAAGTAACACACCGGGTAATAAATGGCTTTCGCATAAAATCTGAAATCCATTACAAACACCCAATACTTTTCCTCCTTTATTGGCAAATTCAATTACACTTTGCATCATAGGACTAAACCTGGCAATTGCACCACAACGCATATAATCACCAAAGGAAAATCCACCAGGCAACACAATACAATCATTAGTAGAAAACATGCTGATGTCTTTGTCTTTATGCCAAAGCATATGCACTTCCTGGTTCAGGTCGTTTTGCAGGGCATCCTGCATGTCTCTGTCGCAATTACTTCCGGGGAAAACTACAATTCCAAATTTCATAATTAAAAGAAAATGCAAATGTAAGGATTGATCATTACAGGTAGCGGATAAGCAAAAAATTTGCAATAATCCAAAGTAAACTGAACCAGAAAAATAATTCAGGAATTGTTTTTTTCTTTGGAAAAAATGCAAATGACGCATGATAGAGGCTTATTGGCACCAGCGCCAAGATCCAATGTGTAAGACCGGCATTACTGTTTATAAAAGGTATAAATAAAGCTATGAGAAGGTAAAAATTCATATAATTCCAGCTTTTTCTCACATGTACAATCATACGCTGGGTGAATGTGAAACTCATCATTACTCCAATAATTAAAGGAACCACAATGAGGGAAAACGCAATCCAGAATTTCAAGTTATAAGGAACAACGGGAAGGGTTAATGTCTGGTTTGGAATGATCTGATAAATTCTTTCCCATTGATCCCACACAAAGAAATAAACCAGTAAAAAATAAAATGGGGTAAGTATACCAAGGATGGCAACAATCCATTCAGTAATATAAAAAGGCCTGAAAGATATTAAGGCGGCAATGAGTAAAAGCAACAAATAAACGGATGGAAAATAAAAGAAAGAACATATACCAAAACCAAAGCCGATATTAAATAAAATTGTTTGTGGCTTTGGGTGATTGTATAAACTTACCATACGTGGCCATGCCCAAACCAATATTGTATTAATAATGAGTACGGGTGAAAGTGTATTCCATTCCGGAACTATACTTGAAATAACCAGGTAAGAAAAAGCGACCAGATAATTTGGAGATGAAAATAATTTTTGACCATTCAACAAATTATTAAAAGTTATTGACTGGGTAAACAAAAGTAAAAATGCCAGAACAGGATAAAGTACCGGAAGAATTTCAGCAACCGGTTTAAGAACAATTAATAATTCAACATAAAGAAAACCATCATTCACCTGTGCACTTGGAATGACAGGCGTAATAAAATAGGGCAACTTAATAATGATGCCCAGAAAAAAGAGAACTAAAACGTTCAGTGGATTATTTCCTGAAAAAAAACGAATCACATTTAATTAATTCAGGCGCAAACATTCTCAAACTAATTCAAATCACCAAATAAATTAATATTGATTGCCTAAAACTCCATTCTTGCAAAACTAAAAGCGTTTCTGTAAATACAGGGTACAATCATTTCACGGGCACTAACCTGTTTGCCAAAGCGAATCATAAACTCAAACCCTTTATCAAGACTTTTAAGTGGTGGTTGTTTATTTACTGTTCCTTTAGGGTCCAATGATTGTGCATTCAACATCGGATCTCTTCTGTTCCATTCATTATAAAGGAAGAGGAGTTCGGTTCCGCTGTTCATAATCTGGTAACTAAGTAAGTTATCGGTATTATCATCATACTGTGATTTTGCAATAACATTGTTCCATTGCATGTTGCCATCTTTATCCAGCGTTATAACCATAATGTTATCAGCATAAAATCTTGTTTGCTGATTGGAATTCCAGGATGGTCCCCAAGGTGATCCCCAACCATATCTGCCAAATGATCCATAACCCCAGTTATTCCAAGGGCTCCATCCATAATAACTTCCCGGGCCCCATGGATTACCCCAAAGCCACGGATTATCCCAACGGTTTAAATTTGACCCTCTGGAACTACCATAAGTGCTTTCGCCGGTAATTAAAACCCCACCATCTTTCTTAACAATAATATGTTTAAGATAGTAATCATTAAAAGCCAGTTTTGTTGAATTATCGCCCTTGGCAAGCGTTCTGAAATCATCTGTAAATTCAACTGATTTTTCAATAGGGTTTCCAAGCAGATCTTTATCTATAAAAGCAGTATATAACCCTTCTATGTTTCCTCTTTTTGTTTTTGAATAAAGGGATGTAAGTACATAACGACTATGGAGATTATCCACTTTTATACGTAGCTCTTCAAGATAAACTTTATCAAGCTTTAAATCATATTTCAGTAAAGTATCAGCATTTGCCTGCAATACCACAAGCTTAGCTTTTTGGATATACTCTTTTTGTGTTGGCCTTGTAACATGACTAAATAAAAAATTACCTTCATTATCAAGATAAAAATCGGCAATGGATTCTTTTGTGTTCTCAAGCTGATAATTAAACCCGGTTTTACGCAAAGGAATTAAATTACGACTAACCAATAAGGTTTGAATTTGAAATTCGTCCTGATTTTTATTCTTCATTTTAAAAATCATGAGCTTTTGTTTGTCATCGCTCATGATGGTACTGTAAATTTTATTGTCACCAAAAAAACCTATTTGTGTTGTATCGAGTTGCAATGGTTCACCAATATTTTTCCCATTTCCATCAATAGTTACTCCCATACAATAAACAACAGCTTTTTTCTGATATTGATAGATAAGGATTGCATGCTCAGGATTTGAAAACAGTTCAACATTAATCACCCTTTCAGGAATAAAATCCAGAGTAACTTTGTCTTTTAATTTCATTTCTGCATCATACACACTTATAAAATGACGGTTGCGTATATTTTTATATACCAGGAAATTTGAATTATATTTTCCGAGTATTTCAAATTTTAATTGGTTCAGATCGTCACGGTCGGGTTCTGAATAATAAATTCTTTGGCTTTTTACTGTAACAGATAATGCAATAAAAATTGACAGCAAAAGCGTAACAGTGATTTTTTCCCTCATACGTTTAATTAACTTTCTTAAAATTACGTTGAAAGCAGACATTTTGCACATAAGATGCAGTTAAAAATTATATTGCATAAATAAGCAACATTTTATGGCAACAATATGTATTACAGGCGGAAGCGGATTAATTGGAACTGTCCTTTCAAAATACCTTGCAAGTAAGGGGCATAAGCTGATTATATTAAGCCGTAATGATAAAAAGAATACAGATAGTTTGATCACCTTTGCCAAATGGGATCCGCAAGCAGGAACAATTGATAAAACTGCTATTGAAAATTCAGATTATATCATACACCTTGCCGGCGCAGGTGTTGCTGATAAAAGATGGAGCAAAAGCAGAAAAGCTGAAATACTTAACAGCAGGATTCAAAGCAGTGAATTACTTGTGAAAACTTTAAATGAAACTTCTAACAAGGTTAAAGCAATCATCAGTACTTCGGCTATTGGCTGGTATGGACCCGATAAAAATCAGGTTTTTAAAGAAGAGGATGATGCCTACACAGATTTTCTTGGAGAAACCTGTAAAAGCTGGGAAGAAAGTATTGAGCCTGTTAAAAATCTAAACAAAAGATTGGTAAAACTGAGAGTAGGAATTGTTTTAAGTAATGAAGGAGGTGCATTAAAAGAATTTAAAAAACCCATTCGCTTTGGTCTTGCAACTATTTTAGGTTCAGGGAAACAAATCATTAGCTGGATTCATATTGATGATTTATGCAGAATGTATGAATATGCTATTGAGAATGAAAAGATGCAGGGAGTATATAATGCTGTTGCTCCAAACCCGGTAAGCAACCAGGAATTAACAACATCACTTGCAAAAAAAATGAAAGGAAACTTATTTATAACTATCCCCGTTCCTTCAATTGCTTTAAAAATTATTCTTGGAGAAATGAGTACAGAAGTTTTAAAGAGCACAAATGTAAGTTCCTCCAAAATTCAAAATACCGGTTTCCAATTTGTATACCCAACTATCGATGCAGCTATTAATGAACTGATCAGTTAGGATTGTTTTGAATAATGGTTGGCGGTTTCATTGGAGGTATAACCAGTTTTGGACTTAACTCAGGTAGTTTTGATTTTGTTTCAGTTCTTTTATACAATAATGCATCAACAAAATACCATGTTTTTCCATCCTTTGATAAGCCAATTAATGTATTTTCTGTTGTCATAGAACCCATAAACGCTTCAATAGTTAATGTTTGAGGAATTGTACATTGCATGATTCCTTTATAAGTTATAACATCGGATGGATTGCCAATTAAAATAGATTTTACTTTTATACCAAATTGCTGCCGGTATTTTTCAACTGAATCAACACCCTGTTTAATTTTTTCTTTGCTTGCTTTATCTTCTACCAGGGTTGGGTATGAAAAAGAAGCATAGGTATCCAAATCAAGTGCAGCAAGTGCTTTAGCCATTTTCAACGCTTCCGTTTTAATAACCGTATTTATGTTTTGAGCTATACCATGTTGCATATAAATCAAAAAAATAACCAGCAATTGAACAAGTTTTTTCATAATCAAACAAAATTGTTTTTATAAATCCCTTTTTTTATTTACCCAGAAACAAAAAATCCAGGTTATGATAACCAGTAAAATAGTATACCCAATATGATAATTTACAGCTTCAAGCGTTGCTTTGTACGCTTTCTCATCAATTTTGCCAATGAACGTGGGCTTTGGCAATAAAGCATTTGAAATTTCAAGTGGTAAATAATGATACAATTCAGTTTTTAATTTAAACTGAAGCAGTTTTGAAACAATGGGTTCTACAATTACAAAATAGAATGCAAATACTGCTAGTGCTATAAATGACTTACGCAAAAGCATACCCACCATAAATGCCAATGATAACTGTGAAAATGTTTGCAGGGCAAACAAACCAATGTAATACACCAGGCTCCATCTGTTAGTTACCACACCGGTTGTATTAGTAAATCCAATAACTAGCACCACTGCCGTATAGAGCATAGTAACAATCACAGATAAAATAATTACATCAACCAGTTTACCTGTAATAAAATTATTCCTGCTCCACCCATCAATAATATTCTGACGGTTAGTTTTGTATGTATACTCATTGGTAATTAGCATGATTACAACAATAGCAGGAATAAAAACAAACAAAGAAGAAAAATAAGCCACTGTTCTCCAGGCTTCAGGAAATGCAAACGGATCGCCAATTAAAAACTTTAAAATTTTTCCTGATGAACTTTGTTGTTCAGTAATTTGTTTATACACCTTTGTAAACATATAGTTAATGCCCGGGTATGTTAATGCTGTAATAATCATTACCCACCAAAAACCGGGATAGCTCTTAATTTTTAACCATTCTGTACGTACTATATTAAACATGAAATAAATTAAATTTAGTTGTTGGTGAGTTCAAAGAATTTTTCTTCTAATCTTTTTTTCTTGATAATGAGTTGCTGAAGTATGATTCCTTTGTTGAAACAATATTGATTGATTTCTTCGGGCCGGGCTGTTCCTTTTGGAAAATTAATTTGCAATGTATTTTCGTTGAAGGCAATACTGTTTTTACCGGGATAATCATAAAGAATGGCTTTCAATTGCGGCATATCAGCAGCCGCCACTTCAATCATATCTTCATCTACTAAAACATCATCAACAGAACCAGAGGTAACCAGTGTTCCTGTTTTTAAAATAGCCACATGCGTACATACTTTTTCCACTTCATCAAGTAAATGACTGGCCATAATTATAGTATGTCCTTTTTTACTTAATTCAATAATGAGTTCTCTTATTTCTGCTATGCCAACCGGATCGAGTCCATTGGTTGGTTCATCTAAAACTAATATCTGTGGATCGCCTAATAATGCTGCTGCAATTGCCAATCGCTGTTTCATTCCTAAACTATATGAACTAAACCGGCTGTTTCTGCGCTCATATAATTTTACTTTCTGTAACACTTCAAATATTTGTTCTTTATTACCACGGCCACTTATGCTATTGGTAATTTTTAAATTGTTCACTCCTGAGAGGTAATGATAAAAGTTTGGGGTTTCCAGTAAAGAGCCAATTTGTTTACGCAAATCAGGTGAAGCCGGTTGCCCGAACCAGGAATAGTTTCCGCTATCTGCACTTAACACATCAAGGATAATGCTGAGCATGGTTGTTTTACCACTTCCATTTGGACCTAATACTCCAAAAACAGAACCAGCCGGCACATCAAAAGATACCCCATTCAATGCCTGAATTCTTCCATACCTTTTTTTTAAATCCTGAACCTTTAATACACTCATACTTTTTTTTGATATTAATTTATTCAATTCTGCTTGTTGATTGCCACTATCAAATGAATTGTAATGCGACAAGATAATTCATTATTCTTCGGTTAAGTATTTTGTATGATAAATACTGGTAAAATCTCCAAGAACGGCAAAGCCGTTATGATCAAATTTCAGTTTATGCAATTTTAAATCATCAATATCTGATTGTGTTACATGCCTGTGCCATGGTGCAAGTGTTCCGCCATTTTCACCAGGATTTTTTGTAGAATCATATTGGTACTGAGGATCACAGATAGTTCCTCTCGGATACATCATACCCGGAATTCCTCTGCCACGGATATCAAGATCTTTTGGATGTACTAAACCAAGTGTATGTCCATATTCATGTGCTGCAGTTGTTGAAGTTTGCAATAAATTTTCAAGTTTAAAAAACCCGGTGTTGCACCCAAGTCCATCTACAAATGAAACATGCATGGGAGAATATTCTTCTATGCGGAAGTAAAACAACTTTGGATCGGTGTTATACCAAACAGTTTCGGGTTGCAGTTGTGGTTCATAATATCCTTTAATTTCAAAAAGAACATTGAACTTATTTCCTTTGTACTGAATAGTTGCTTTTGGCTCATTCCAGTGTTGTTCAATATCTGCAGCTATTTGTTTTGCTAACTGTTCACTGGCAGCATCGCCATAAAAATAAAAATGGGAATAAATAATAAGCTGTTGAGAAGATGAAATGAGTTGTACAGTAGCCATTCAATTAGCTTTTACGATTTCCAATAATCATACTGCATATACTTAGCCGTTTCATCGGCCACTTCTTTACCAAACAGTTTGCCAACTGTATATAAACTCATATCAATACCTGCTGATATTCCTGCAGAGGTGATGATGGTTCCGTTATCAACAAACCGGATATTTTCTTTTACATGAATCTTTTCTGATATTTCTTTTAATGCATCGATTGCTTTGAAATGTGTTGTTGCTTCTAATCCTTCAAGCAAACCGGCCTTCGCTAAAATGAGAGAACCTGTACAAACACTTAGAACCAATTTTGCCTGTGCTGCTTGTTCTTTTACCCAGTTGAGTACAATGGGGTTGTTCATTTCTCTTCTGCTGCCAAAGGGAGTTCCATCTGCATGATGTCCACCACCACCCGGAATAAGAATGATATCAGCTTTGGGTGCATTTGCAAATGTATATGTTGGCTTTACAGTTAAATGATTTCTTGCTTCAATAGTTTCAAATTGAGCAACTGTAAATACATCAAAAGGTGCTTCTGGCATTGTGCGTAGGCCTGCCACACTGAATACTTCTAAAGGCCCTGC
>DAIOWB010000057.1:0-11959 GCA_036758725.1 Lacibacter sp. | reverse complement strand
CTTTTGAAAGGTTTGCTATTAATTCACCTTACGGAAGTTTAGATGGAGAAATGATCTTTACAAAAAACACGTTGTATGTTGCAGGAGGCAGTGTAAATGAAGCATGGAATTATCTATACAATGGAAGCGGCTTTTTTACTTTCAATAATGATGAATGGAAAGACTATAACCGAACAACTCTTTCCTGGATGGATACTGTATTGGATATCATTTCCATTGCTGTTGACCCAAGAAGCAATGTTATTTACGCCGGTTCATTTGGAGGCGGTTTGGTTGAATTTGAATCGGCAACAAAATATAAAATTTACAAACAGAACTCTCCTATCAATGTAGCTATTGGCGATCCAAATAATTATCGTGTAAGCGGATTGGCATTTGATGCTGAAAATAATTTATGGATCAGCAATTTTGCCGGAGCTAATAATTTTCTTGTTAAAAAAGCAGATGGAAGCTGGAGAGCCTTCCGGGTTCCATTCTTAATATCCGATAATATGGTAGGTGCCATTGTAATAGATGATGCCAATCAAAAATGGATTCAGGTGCCGCAGGGAAATGGTTTGCTTTGTTTCAATCATGGTTCTTCAATAGATAATAGTGGAGATGACAGATGGAAAAGGTTACAGGCAGGGAAAGGTAATGGTAACCTGCCAAGCAATTTTGTAAACTGTATGGTAAAAGATAAAGACGGGTTTATATGGTTAGGAACAGATAAAGGCATTTCCATTATTCAATGTCCTGGTGAAGTTTTTACAGCTAATGGTTGTGAAGCTTATCAACCCATTGTACAACAGGATAATTTTGCAGGTTATTTATTTGAGAATGAAGAAGTGAGGGCATTAGCTGTTGATGGGGCTAATCGAAAATGGGTTGGTACAAGAAATGGTGTTTGGCTTATAAGTGCCGATGGCGAAAAAGTAATTCAACGTTTTAATGCAGAAAATAGCCCGTTACTTAGCAATGAAATTATCCGGATTGCAATTGATCCAAAAACAGGTGAAGTTTTTTTCTCAACTTTCAATGGCATCTGCAGCTATCGGAGTACGGCAACCGAAGCAAGTGAAAATAAAGACAAAGTGATTGTGTTTCCTAGTCCGGTGCCTGCTGGTTATAACGGAACAATAGGCATTCGTGGATTACCGGAAAATGCAGTTGTAAAAATTACTGAACTCAACGGCCGGTTGGTTTATCAAACGAGATCACTGGGCGGACAAGCAGTATGGAACGGCAATGATTATACAAACAAAAGAGTATCAAGTGGAGTATACCTGGTTATTGCAAAAGATGAAACAGGGATAGAAAAACAGGCAGGAAAAATTGTGTTTATTAAATAAGAATTTTATTGAGTAATGTATTGCATAAAACAAAAGCTGTTATTCTTCGCACGGTAAAATATGGCGAAACAAGTTTAATTATTTCAGCGTATACTGAGTTGTATGGATTGCAGAGTTATATTGTACAAGGAATACGTACCAGCTCTAAGAAAGGATCAGGAAAAGCCAATTACTTTCAGCCCGGTTCTGTATTAGAGTTAATTGTTTATCATCATGATTTAAAAAATCTGCAACGCATCAAAGAATATAAATGGGGCTTTTTGTATGAACATGTTTTTAGCGATGTAATAAAAAACAGTGTATTGCTTTATATGGTAGAACTGTTACAGAAATGTGTGAAGCAGCCAGAATCAAACCCCGATCTGTATGCTTTTGTTGAAGAAGCTTTTATGCAGTTAGATAAAGCCAATGAAACTGTAACTGCAAACTTCCCTTTATATTTTTCATTACAGCTTTGTAATTTTTTTGGTTTTCAGATAAATACTGATGATGCTGTTATGCATAGTATACTTGATTTACAGGAAGGAAATTTTGTTGACAAATATCCGCAGCATGCTTATTATGCCGATGGTAAAGTTGCTGAGTTAATAAAAGAACTTTTGAAAGTTATGCAGCCACACGAATTAACTGAAATTCCATTAAACCATTTACAACGGCGGCAACTACTTGAAACAATTGAAACCTATTATAAATTGCATATTTCAGAGTTTGGAAAAATGAAAACATTGCCTGTGCTGCAACAAATATTAGAACCATAATATAACGAGCCAATTAGTTAGATTCTTTGAAAAGCAGGGTCAGTATGTGGCTTCCCCTCTTGAGAGGGGATTGAGGGTGTGTTTAAAATGTTTTTATTTAAAGAAGTCTATTTGAATCACTCAAGTCTTCTTTCAATAAAACCACACCCGGTTTTTTCCCTTTTTCAAAACTTCCTAATTCGCTATCCCATTTCAAAGCTTTTGCACCGTTAATGGTTGCAAATTGAAGCAATTGTTCCAACCTCGCAAAAGTTTTGAACTGTGTCAAAGTTTCAGTGAAGGCTTGCATTTCTTTAGCAATACTCAGTTGCCAGTTGCTGCTGTAACTATCAGTGCCTAATACAATCTTGCAATCATGTTTCATAAGAAGTTCAACCGGCGGGATTTTGTTTTCAATGTAAAGATTTGCATTTATACATAAACAATAAATCAAATTTAAACCATGAGTTGCAGCATAATCATTAGCCCAGATTATATCTTCTTCGGGCATATAAGTATTATGAATAAGAAATATAGTTTGCCCTTGATTGAAATAAGGTAGATAAGAACGGATGCTACTTTTGCCAGTTACTGGAAATGGTGAAGAATGAATACCAAAAATTTTAAAAAGTTTTAAAAATTCTCCTCCCCCTGTTTTATATAATACATCCTCTGCAGGATGTTCCTGGTTGTGAATAGAAATAATTTGGTTGGCTGTTGCCTGATTAATTAATTGAAATGTTTTTGGCGATATGGTATATGGTGCATGAGGAACAAGCGATGTTCGATGTAAGATATCAGATGTATGAAGTACAGACTCTAATTCATCTGCAACAGTTTGATAATGCTTAAAATTTTCTTCTGCTTTTGCATCAGTAAAGCTCAGCACTTCAACAAAATTCTGCCATTGTATTTTGCTTTTACTTTTTACAAGTGCAGTATCGGCAGTGTTGCCAATATCACCAACAGCTACAATGCCATGATCATACATTTCTTTTTCTGCTTTTACAATCTCCTGTTGAATAAATGCAGGATCAGCATCACGTTTGGTAACAATGCTGCATAAAAATTCAATCAAACCAGTTTGAGGTGGTATTACATTTTTAAGATGGCTTAATTCCAAATGACAATGTGCATTAATTAGCCCGGGAGAAAGGATGCCAGAGAGTTTTTTAATATCTGCATCTGATTTTTCAATTGAAACAAGATCTTTAATAACACCTGTTTCATCAGTAATTAATACTTTATCTTCTCCATGTAGCGTATAACCATCAAACAAATAATCTGCCCTGAACTTCCTGTATTCCATGCGCTTAATTCTTTTAACTTTGCCGCTCAAATTTAGTAACAAAACTCTCCCTATCGGGAGCAGGAGGAAGAAATGTTAGATAAGCTAGACGCAATAAAAGCAAGATTTGATGAAATTGGTGTGGCACTTACCAACCCGGAAGTGGTGAGCAACAATCAGAAATACTCTGCATTAAGTAAAGAATACCGAAGCCTTGAAAAAATTGTAATGGCGAGGAAAGAATACTTAAATGTACTTTCTGACTATGAAACCTACCGTGATGCTTTAAATGGAAATGATGATGAATTAAGAGAGCTTGCAAAAACTGAACTTCCTGAAATAGAATTGAGAAAAGAGCAAATTGAAAAACATGTTCGGCAATTACTGATACCAAAAGATCCTCAGGATGAAAAAAATGCAATACTTGAAATACGTGCCGGAACTGGAGGTGATGAAGCCAGTTTATTTGCAGGTGATTTGTTGAGAATGTATACAAAGTTTTGTGAACGCAGAGGTTGGAAAACAGTTATTCTTAGTGAGAGTGAAGGAACAGTAGGCGGGTACAAAGAAGTTCAACTGGAAGTTACTGGTGAAGATGTGTATGGTACTTTAAAATTTGAAAGTGGGGTACATCGAGTACAACGAGTTCCAAATACAGAAACTAGCGGACGAATACATACAAGTGCTGCAACTGTTGCTGTTATGCCCGAAGCTGAGGAAGTTGATTTTGAGCTGAGAGATAGTGATGTGAAAATGGAAACATCAAGAAGTGGTGGAGCTGGTGGGCAGAATGTAAATAAAGTGGAAACAAAAGTAATGTTAACCCATATTCCTACAGGTACTGTTGTTATTTGCCAAACAGAAAGATCGCAATTAGGCAACAGGGAAAAGGCCATGCAAATGATGCGTACACGTTTATATGAAGAGCAGGTACGTAAGCACGAGGAAGAAATAGCAAGGCAAAGGAAAAGTTTAGTTAGCACCGGCGATAGAAGCGCAAAAATACGAACGTATAATTACCCTCAGGGCCGTGTAACCGATCATCGCATAGGCCTTACCCTTTATAATCTTGATGCTGTACTCAACGGCGAAATTGACGAACTTATTGATGCTCTGCAATTTGCAGAGAATGCGGAAAAGCTAACCTTTCAGAAGTAGAAAAAAATCACTTTTTTTCATATTATCATATTTTTTACTACAATTAAAATAAGAAAGTAGCGTTTTATTTGCATATGTATTCTTGTAGTGAGAATATATATTAAAATCCAATTTTTTATCCTAAATCCGATCACTGTGAAAAAACTATTCATTTATTGCCTGCTATTAACAGCATTGGCATGCCAAAAACAAGATTCTCCCATTTCAGTTTCAGCAAAAAAGCCAGAACCCTGCGACTTCTTACTTGGTAATTACAATCATGTAAAAAGAGGTGAGCTGAACGATCTCTCTACTTTTGGAGTTAGAGGAAAAGATACAGATAAAGACGGTATCAATGATGCATCAGACAATTGTCCTAAGACCTTCAACCCCGATCAGAAAGATTCAAACAAAAACGGAGTAGGCGATGCATGTGAAACTACAACTGTTACCACAACAACTACTACATCAACTGTTACCACAACTTCATGGGTTTTATTTCTCGATTTTGATGGACAAACTGTAAATACCCCTTATTGGAATAGTGGAGTGCCATTTTATTGTACTCCTTCAGGGTTTTCAAGTACAGAAATTCAAAACATTTTAGTTGAAGTAAAAAATGACTATTCAACTTTTGCAAATATTAAAGTAACAACTGACTCAACCGTTTATTTTTCAGTTCCTGCAAATAAAAGACAACGTATCATCATTACTGAAAACAGTGCATGGTATGGCAGATCAGGAGGTGTGGCCTATGCTGATTCATGGGGTTGGGGACTGGAAGTTCCTGGTTTTGTATTCTCAGCTTTATTAGGGTATAATCAAAAATATAATTGGGAAGCTGCTTCACATGAAGCAGGACATACATTAGGATTGTATCATCAAACAAAGTATGATGCTAATTGTAATTTTGTTGCCGAATATAATTCAGGTGGAAATGGAGAGGCTCCAATTATGGGAGTGTCTTATTACCAACCGGTAGGAAAATGGTGGGTAGGAACTTCAATTTATGGTTGTTCAACTACACAAAATGATGCACAGATAATTGCCAACAAGGTAAAGTAAAAAATAGAATTTTATAATAATTGTAACGAGCCTTTACCAAGTAATGGCTCGTTTTTTTTATATAAGTTGAGGAAAAGAAAAAGACTCTTTTGACTTTTTGTAGTAATTAAACTACACTTTTAAACCAACAGGAACGTATAAACGCTTATTGAAAAGAGCCATGAAATTTACGAACAGGTTGATGTTCTGTGTTTTAAAGAATAGAAGAAAAATAATAACCTTTCTGAAGTAGAAAAAGGTCTGAAATTTCTGTTGTTTAAACAACTATTTTCAAGGTTTATCGGTTTATATTGCGCCACTTTTATTTTAATAATATAAAAACGATTGCATGTTAGAACAAATTATTTCTCTTGTAAAAGAATATGGAGAAACAACAGTAGTATCAAACCCTGATGTTCCTAATGAACAAAACGAAGCCGTACTTGCAGAAGCAGGTAAAACAGTTGCCGGTGGTTTACAAAACATTTTAGCTGGCGGTGGTTTTGAAAACATTCTTTCACTTTTTGGTGGTCAAAGTGGTTCACAACAAAACGGAATGGCTGGTTTAATGAAAAATCCAATTGTTAGTATGATGGTTGGAAATTTAATTAATAAACTGGTAGGGAAATATAACATGAATCCTCAGCAGGCGAGTAATGTATCTGCAAGCTTAATTCCCAATGTGCTTAATCAATTAATTCAACGTACACAGGACCCTAATAACAGTTCATTTACAATGGATAGTTTAATTCAATCTCTTACGGGTGGAAATGTGTCTGTTCCAACACAAAGCGGCAGTGGTGGCGGATTGCAAGATTTGCTGAATCAATTTACAGGTGGTGGAAATAACGGAGGTTCTGGCATAGATATTGCAAACATTATCAACCAAATCACTAATCAAAGTCAAAGTCAAATTCAAAACCAACAGGGCAGCGGTGGCCTGATGGATATGATTAAAGGTTTTCTGAAATAAATAAAATCCAATATAGAATGAAAAAAGTACTTCTCTATTCTGTACTGCTCTTAGCAGTAGCATGTCAAAAACAAGATGCTTCAATTGCTGTATCAGCAAAAAAGCCTGAAACATGTGATTTCTTACAAGGAAATTACAATAGTGTTAAACGTGGCGAACTCTCTGAAACTTCTTTTGCAGGAAGACTTAGAGATTCTGATAAAGATGGCATTGCAGATAATGCAGATAACTGTCCTAAAAAATATAATCCCGATCAGAAAGATTCAAATAATAATGGAATTGGTGATGCTTGCGAAACAACAACAACTACTAGTCCAACTACAACAGTTTCATCAACTTCATGGGTTTTATTTCTTGACTTTGATGGCCATACTGTAAATACTCCTTATTGGAATAGTGGAGTAAAATTTATTTGTACAGCATCAGGATTTAGTAGTACAGAAATTCAAAATATTGTAACTGAAGTAAAGAACGACTTCTCAGCATTCAAAAATATTGTTGTAACTACAGATTCAACTGTATATTTTTCTGTTACTGCTGCTAAAAGACAGCGTATGATTATTACAGAAAATAACCTCTGGTATTCTGCTTCTGCAGGTGGAGTTGCTTATGCCGATTCATGGGGTTGGGGTTTAGAAGTTCCGGGTTTTATCTTTTCAAAGGCACTTGGTTATAATCAAAAGCAAAATTGGGAAGCAACAGCTCATGAAACAGGGCATACTCTGGGTCTATACCATCAAACATTATATGATGCCAATTGCAATTTTATTTCTGAATATAATCCAGGTGCAAATGGTGAAGCTCCAATCATGGGCGTATCTTACTCTCAACCAATAGGAAAATGGTGGATTGGAACTTCAATCTACGGTTGTACTACTACTCAAAATGATGCTGCAATTATTGCAAATAAGGTTAAATAATACTTTCCTCTGTAATTAATAATAGAAAGAGTTCATACATTTTAATGTATGAGCTCTTTTCTTTTAATGGACATGGCTTATCAATTCCCATCTTCATAAAAAACATAAAATCAAGATGAATTAGGATGTCTGATTTATCAAATTCAAGTTTAATGCAATTAGCATATTATTAGACAATCTGAATAACAGAAAAGCAGGAATTGGCAGTTTTAGAAACTTTTAACAAGGAGAAAGTAAACTTTGGACCTGCTTTTGCGTCTATTATATGTAAGTAATTGAAAGCAGTTAAATTTTCTCATAAGCAGTTAGTTTTGGTTACTTGCCTCCTGATTCTTCGGGAGGCTTGTTTTAAAGAAAAAAGGGAGCAGAAAATATTAACAAGGATGTCACATTTACATTTAAAAATTAGTTGGAACTTTATAATACAACAAATTAAATAAAGATTTTCTCATAAGCAGTTAGTTTTGGTTACGGCCCCGGTTTCCACCGGGGCCTATTTTTTATTACAAAATAAAGCCAGGCTGTAAAGGCTCCAATTGCATCTGCCAGCATATCCCAAATATCAAAATCTCTACCTACTTTTAATTGTACAAACTCCATCGCAATGCCATACCCTGTTGCCAACAAAGAAACAATGAAAAGCACTTTAATGAATCTATTTGGCAACATATACCTGGGCTTTAAATATGTACCCCATAAAAAAACGATTATTCCAAAAAGTAAGAAGTGAATTACTTTATCAAAATGTGTAATAGTAAGTTGGGTTTCTTTTGCTATACTGAGAGGCGGTAACACAAGCAGTATAAAAACAATGACCGACCAAATGATGGCCGGCCATTTTGTTATAAGATATTTACCTAACTGAAGTTTCATTATACAACTAACGCCGAATACGCAGCAGCATCCATTAAACTATTTATATCTTCCGGATTATTTAATGAAACCTTTACCATCCAACCTTCACCATAGGGATCATTATTTACAGATTCCGGTTTATCGTTCAGGGCACTATTTACTTCCAGTATGGTTCCTGCAAGTGGTAAAAATAAATCACTTACAGTTTTCACTGCTTCAACAGTTCCAAATACCTCTTCTGCATTTAATGATTTACCTACTGTATTAATATCAACATAAACAATATCGCCCAACTCCCGTTGTGCAAAATCAGTTATGCCTATGATGGCTACATTATCGCCTTCAAGTTTTATCCATTCGTGGTCTTTTGTATAACGGAGATTTTCGGGGAAATTCATAATTATTTATTTTATTTAAAGCGCTGCTAAATTGAATGTTTTATCTCAATCAGAAAAATAAAAATTTCTTTTTCAATCTCATCTTTAGAATCCTGATATCTTCTTTTGGTCTGTTGTATTGATCCCGTTCAGCACCTGCAATTTTATCTACCACATCCATTCCTTTAACAACAATTCCAAAAATGGTATAATTCTGATCCAGGTGTGGAGTGCCTCCAATTGTTTTGTAAACTTCCCTTTGATAAGCAGGGATTATCCTGCCACCCATTTGTTTTTGACGTACATCATCCAATGTACTATCTGTAAATACTTTCCCCTGAACAATATAAAACTGGCAACTGCTGCTGGCTTTCTCCGGGTTGTTATCACGTGCAGCAGCTAGTACTCCTCGTTTATGGAATAATGAAGTATCAAACTCTGCCGGTATTTTATAATTTAACCCTCCACTTCCATATCGCTTACCAGTTTCTGATTTTTTTGAATCCGGGTCGCCCCCCTGAATCATAAAATCTTTAATTACACGATGAAAAAGAATACTGTCGTAAAATTTTTGTTTCACCAGTTTAATGAAATTGTCTCGGTGCTTTGGTGTTTTATCGCTTAATAAAACAATGATGGTTCCTTTGCTTGTAGCAATTTTTACTTTTCTGTTTTTAGCATTAGTAATTGTAAAACATGCAATTAAACTCAGGAGTAAAACATACTTCTTCATTTATAATCCCTTTTGTTCAAAATAAAGTAAAACATGGTCTTTAATAAAATCTTCCTGTTCTTTCATACCCAGTTCTGGCATTGCTTTGAGTTGTTTAAAATGTGGCCAGCCGTCATCATCAAATTGTTCAAATTCAAAATATCCACTCTGAGAAAGTAAAGAACAAACAGCCACATGCATCAGGTCTTGCTTTTGTTCTTTCGTGTATTTCTCACGTAATTCTCCAAACTCCTGTATTCCTATTAAAAACAATACTGCTTCAAGATCTGGTTTTTTTCCAAAGCGACCAACCAGTTTTTGTTCCAGGTTCATCCATCGTACAAATAAATCATTTCCTGCATCCATAAGGCACAAAGATAACTGTTCATTAATAGCCGATAGTAGTTAGCCGATAGCCTTTAGCAAGAAAAATAAGAGCATAGCTAACTATTAACAACTACAGGCTAATGAATTCTCACCAAATTCGGCTGCATTTTTGCAAAGAGGGCATTAGATTTATAAAAATATTTTATTGAGAATTTTCGTACGAATGGCTTTGGTCATTGTATTTTCACAACCTAAACATCAGTTACATGTTAAAAACTGCCGATGACATCAGAATCCTGAATGAAAAAATTAGTTATGCAGGAGCATTCATAGATCGTTTAAGAATGGAAGTAAGTAAAGTTCTGGTTGGCCAACAATATATGGTTGATCGTTTACTGGTAGGATTATTAGGGAACGGCCATATACTATTAGAAGGTGTTCCCGGACTTGCTAAAACACTTGCCATTAAAACACTTTCACAAGCTATCAATGCAAAATTCAGTCGCATTCAGTTTACACCCGATATGTTGCCGGCTGATGTTATTGGCACAATGATTTATAATCAGCAAAAAAATGAATTCTTTGTAAGGCGTGGTCCAATTTTCGCCAATTTTATTTTGGCCGATGAAATTAACAGGGCCCCAGCAAAAGTGCAAAGTGCCTTGCTGGAAGCTATGCAGGAACGCCAGGTAACCATTGGTGAGCATACTTATATACTGGAAGAACCATTTTTAGTACTTGCAACACAAAACCCGTTAGAGCAAGAAGGAACCTATCCGTTACCGGAAGCACAACAGGATCGTTTTATGTTAAAGGTGGTGGTGGATTATCCAAAGAAAGAAGAAGAGCAAATGATCATTCGCCAAAATACCCAACAAATTGCATCGCCAACCATCAATCCTGTTGTATCAATCAGGGAAGTGATTGATGCAAGAGATCTTGCACGTACAATTTATCTTGATGAAAAAATAGAAAATTATATTCTGGATATAGTATTTGCAACACGTAAACCCGACCAGGTAGGGTTGAGTAATTTAAAGCCATTACTTGCTTATGGTGGTTCACCAAGAGCATCTATCAATATGGCATTAGCGGCTAAATCAATTGCATTTCTGAATAAGAGAGGATATGTTTTACCGGAAGATGTAAGATCTGTTGCTGCTGATGTTTTGCGCCATCGCATTGGATTAACCTATGAAGCTGAAGCAGAAAACATTTCTGTTGAAGAAATTATTAAACAGGTGTTGAATGCTGTGAAGATGCCGTAAGCCCCCTAACCCCTAAAGGGGAATGTACAAAATTGTTCAAATGCAAAATAAATATTCATCATATAATAAACATTCAACAGTAAAGCCTCCCTTCAGGGAGGTTTGGAGGGTATGCTAACAACCGAAGAAATATTAAAAAAAGTAAGAGCGCTTGAAATAAAAAGTAAGCGGCTTACAAATCATATGTTCACCGGTGAATATCATTCGGCGTTCAAAGGGCAGGGTATGAGTTATAAAGAGGTAAGAGAATACCAGCCAGGTGATGATATCCGGTTTATAGATTGGAATGTAAGTGCCCGCTATGCCCATCCTTACAGTAAAGTGTTTGAAGAAGAAAGGGAACAAAGTTTGTTTTTATTGATTGATAACAGCGCCAGCATCAGCTTTGGTACACACTTACAACGAAAGAAAGACCTGGTTACGGAAATTGCTGCAGTACTTGCATTTTCTGCTGTAAATAATAATGATAAGGTAGGGGCTATTTTGTTTGGAGATAAAGTGCAGAAATTTATCACACCTAAAAAAGCAAAGCAACACACATTATATATTGTGAGGGAAATGCTAAGCACAGAACCTTTATCAAAGAAAACAAATTATAACGATGCATTCAGAATGTTTAATAATGTGTGCCGACGTAAAACCATTTGTTTTTTAATCAGTGATTTTTTAGGAACAGGGTTTGAAGATGCAATACGTGTAGCAAGCCGCAAGCATGATGTGATTGGAATAAAAATTTATGATCAGCTGGATATGAAACTTCCTGAAGCAGGGCTTTTACAGTTTGCTGATTCGGAAACAGGTGAGCAAAGATGGATTGATTCTTCTGATCCGTTTATACGATTTGAATACGAAAAAGATTTTCACCGCCACAACGATTATGTAAAAGAAGTATTTAAAAAAGCAGGTGCTGATTTATTACATATGCGTGCAGGAGATGATTATGTAAAAGTGTTACAGAAATTTTTTATTAACAGGAGCAGATGAACAGAA
>DAIOWB010000056.1:0-12062 GCA_036758725.1 Lacibacter sp. | reverse complement strand
AATCAACATTGCAGCCAATACTTTTTATGTAACGCAGAATGTTGATATTGGTTAACGACTTGCAGGCATAAAAAATCCGTGTATCTAAAACAGAAAAAGCATTTACCAGTTTTTCATACTGTTCTTTAATTTTTTCTGCATGATACACATAAACAGGTGTGCCAAATTCATTGGCTATTTGTATGAGCTCCTGATTGGATAGTGAAACAGACATGCTGCGAATATACGGCTGCAACAGCAAACGATTGTTAATGGAAACCTGAACGAAAAAGTAAAAATTAATTGAATGATGATTCAATAAGATATATAGAAAGAAATAAAATGAAGGCTGTAAAAAAGAAGAATAAATTAAGCTTCATTCTCATTAGTGTCACCTTGCTCACCTTCTGCATTTTGATGTTCATCTGCAGGAGTTTCTTCAGGTGTTTCGGGTAATTGTTCAATTAAAGAACCATCTTCAGTAACAACTAATGCTTCAACAGCTAATTCCTGTTCATCATCAGCCTGTACCTGGAATGATTCATTAGTAACTGCAGTGGGTTCAGATAATTCTGTTGCTACTATTTCTTTAATTCTTGGTAATTCATCGGCAGAGTTAATGCCAAAGTAATCCATAAATATTCTGGAGGTTCCGTAAATCAATGGTTGGCCAGGTTGCTTTTCATTTCTTCCCAAAATTACAACTAGTTCTTTTTCCAATAATTTTTGTACAGCGTAATCACAATTCACACCACGTATGGCTTCAATTTCACCTTTAGTGATGGGTTGTTTGTATGCAATAATAGAAAGTGTTTCTAATGAAGCTGTACTTAAGCGTTTTAAAAACTTATCGCCATTAATTTGTACAACAGTTTTATAATATTCTTTTTTGGTAAGGAACTGCCATCCACCACCGCTTTCTCTTACTTCAAAGGGATAAAATTCTGATGCATATTTTTCACGGATACCTTCAATAGAAGTTTCAACCTGGTCGAGGGTGGCACGGTCTTCAATAAAGCCCAGTGCATTGTTCACCATATCACATAATTCTAATGTAGTTAAAGGCCTGTCGGCTGCAAAAATGAGCGCTTCAATATGTGGGATGATGACACTTAGTTCCATTTCAGAAATTAAAAATTGAAAATGGATAATTGATAATAAAACAAATTATCAATTATCAATTAATAAATTATCCATTTAAAGCTGCTGCTCCGCTAACAATTTCAGTTAATTCAGTTGTAATAGCGGCTTGTCTTGCACGGTTGTAACTAATACGGAGCGATTTTAATAATTCGCTTGCATTTTCACTCGCTTTATCCATGGCTGTCATCCTTGCACCATGCTCACTGGCATTGGCATCCAGTACGGCTTTAAATAATTGTGTATTCAGAATTTTAGGCATGAGCTCTGCAATCAAAGCTTCCTGATCGGGTTCAAAAATAAAATCAGATTTTGTTTTGTTGGTAGTTTGGGTACTTACTACTTTAGGTATTGGCAGAAAACGTTCTACTTTAAAAACCTGTGTTGCTGCATTTTTAAACTGGCTGTAAACCAATTCTACCACATCATATTCACCGTTTACGAAAGCTTCCATCGCAGCAACTGATGCCTTCTGAACTGTTTCAAATGAAAGATGTAAAAACACATCTTTATAGGTATCGCTGGTTTTAAAATTGGCACGCAACATCGCTTCGGTTCCTTTTTTACCTACACCCCAAATTTCAACTTTTCCTTTTGCAGCCTGTTGTGCATATTGTTCTTCAATTGTAAGCTTGGCTAGTTTTACCAGGTTGGCATTATAACCTCCGCATAATCCACGATCGCTGGTAACAAGAATTACCAGTATCTTATTTGCCGGACGTTCTGCCGCCAGTTTCATATTCACACTGCCATCGCTGTTGCTTACAATGTTGCTGAGCATTTCCTGCAATTTCTGAGCATAAGGACGCATTTGCACAATTGCTTCCTGTGCTTTACGCAATTTTGCCGCACTTACCATTTTCATGGCCTTGGTAATTTGCTGAGTACTTTGTACACTCTTAATTCTGTTACGTACTTCTTTTAATTGTCCGGGCATTTCTTTTTCGTTTAACGTTGAAAGGGTGAAACGTTTAAAGTTGGCCGCTATATAGGAAACCAGCTAACCTTAAACCTGAAACTTTAAACTTGTTTTTCCGGCCGCAAAGGTAATGGAAACAGGATGAAAAAGGGCAGGCACTTCTTAAAATGTGGAAAAGGAAACCAGAAAAAATGAGGGGCTTTCAGCTTATTGTTATTTATGAACTTTTGTTCCTGCCATACCCTGCCCGGCTTCAAAAAAAACACATTTATTTTAGACGGGGCTGTACTCCTCTGGCGCTAAAGCGCCATGCGGGGTGCCGCTTCTGTCAGGCAGCCCTTCAGAAAATGAAAAGCAATCAGCTGGTAGTTTCTATCCAAACTTCCCTACTGGTTTGTAAGATTATTCAGAAGAATTATTCATTCATATTCATCGGTCTTTCTCCACCACCCATTCTTCTCATGTTGTTATTTTGCTGTGGTGCATTGCCGGTAAACTTATTTAACCGATAAGTGAAACTCAGCATAAAATATTGTGTTAGCCTGTTCACTCTTGTATCAGTAATAAAGTTTGAACTAACATTGCGGCTCACATTGCTATTCTGTTTAAAAATATCAAAAGCGGCTAAACGAATAATACCGTTCTTCTTTTTAAAGACTTCTTTTTCTAAAGAACCATTCAACAGAGCAATATTTTGTTGTACACCTTCTGCCAATCCCTGGTTAAGCAGGTAATCAAAATCCCAACGAAGAATAAATCCTTTGCCAAAATCAACCCTGGCATCATTGGTCAATGTCCAGGTGCTTTGTTTGGTTGTAGGTGAAGTAGATAAAGTGAAATCAGCATAATTAAGATTATATCGTACACCGGTTGTCATCTCCAGCCATTTAATATTATATTCAAATGTTAACCCCTGGTTATATAAAACATTGCGACCGGTATTTTTTAACCCATCAACCAAATTAATATTGTTGTTATAATTAACAATACCTAAAGTGCTTATCACATACTTGCGGTTTTTAAATGGCCTTGAGTAAGTAAAAAATAAATTGGCATTGTAATAACCCTGCACGTTTTCTGGTCTTGTAAGTTGGGCACCGGTTGATTGGCCACTGGCATTTTTTAAAGGAATAACATTATTAACAATCTGGTCTTTTACAAAATTGAATGAGAGGTTGGTTAAAAAAATCCGTCCGCTGCCAAAATTAAAATTATTGTAACCGGCATTTAAGGTATGGCTCATACTGGGTTTTAAAGCCGGGTTTCCTTCTGTTTGCAATTGCAGGTTGGATGCATCTCTTACAGGTTGTAACTGATCAAAACCTGGCTGGCGTGCATTGCCAAAATAATTAAAGTTGAACGATTTTGAACGTGAAAAACTGTAAGTAAATCTTGCAACAGGAAACCAATTGAAATTACGGATGGTTTTATAAGCACTGTCTTTAGTTACACTGTAACCAGTAAGCACAACGGGTTGTAATAATACACCCAACGTATAATTGTATTTCTTTTTAATGGTTCTTACACTCGCAGCAAACCGGTTGAAATCATAATTGTTTTCAAAAGCATTGCTGAGTGAATCAATAAAATCAAATGTTCCGCCCGATGGGTTTTTAATAAAGGTTTTTCTGTCGTTACGGGAAAAGTTTTTATTATAGGTATAACTTAAATCAAGAAAACGATCTTTTGCAACAGGCTCCGTATAAGTTGTACGGATGTTTACACTTTTTGTTTCATTGTCCTGTGTAATATTTTGTAATTGATTAAGCTGGAAACCCGGGTTACCGTTATTGTCATAAAACTGGGTAAGATTGCCACGTAACTGATCCTGGTTATTTTCAGAAAAATTCAAATCGGTGTTTAATGAAAAATTTCTTCCTCTTTTCTGAAAGCGGTGGTTGTACAATAAATTACTCCTGAAGTTAGGTCTGGTACCAAGTGTTGTATCCTTATTAAATCCATCCTGTGATTTTATAGTTGCACTACGGAAAAAATCAAACTGATTTTGAAACTTGTTATTGGTTTCAGTAAGTGAAAATGTAGGACTGAATTTAATGTAGTTAAACGAGTCAACCCACAATTCAAGGTTGGCTAATGCACGGTGTGTTCCGTTTTTATTTAATGATTGCTGATCTGTATTATTTAAAAAGGAAGAGGTGTTAAACAAACTCTGTTGCGATGTAAATTGTTGTACGGTAGTAGATCTGTTGCTGTAGGTATAACTGCCATAAAAGGAATTGCGTTTGCCAAAATCGTTTCTATAGTTAACACCTATTGAATGCAGTTGAGTAATTCCATTTTGGTTATCACCACCGCCAAATGCACTACTGGCCAGGTTTCCTAATCCGCCCATTCCTGTACCCCGGCCTCCGCCACCTCCCATATTAATTTGTGTTCCACCGCCAGCTTGTCCACCACCCCCATCCTGCAATCCAAATGTGGAGGTGTTGTTATTATTGCTGTTGAGGATAATTGAAAGTTGTTTGTTGTTGTTAAACCTGTTTACAGTTAATGCTCCAATATAACGGTCGTTGGTTCCATAACCTGCCTGTGCTCTTCCAAATACCCCTTTGTTTTTATCTTTCTTTAGCTGCAGGTTAATTACTTTTTCCGGTTCACCATCCCTGATGCCCGATGCTGTAGATTGATCGCCATAATCGTCAACCACCTGTACTTTATCAATCATATCAGCAGGGATTTCTTTTGTGGCGGTTTTAGGATCACCTGAAAAGAAATCTTTTCCATTCACTTTCACCCTGGTAACCTGCTTGCCCTGTGCTGTTACATTTCCATCTTTATCAACCTGTACACCTGGAAGTTTTTTCAGCAAGTCTTCTGTTGTAGCATTGGGTTTTGTTTTAAACTGATTGGCATTGTATTCAACCGTATCTTCTTTAATGGTTATAGCAGGCGATTCAATTACAATTTCTTTTAACGATTTATAATCGGCAGCTAAAATCAAATCACCCAAATCAATAAACGCAACTCCTGACGATGGTTTAAAATATTCCTTGATCATAGGTTTATAACCAGAAAACGAAACAATGATATAATAAGCTGAAGATGGTATTTGATCAAAAGCAAATTCGCCTTTTGCATTTGTTATGGTACTGATGGTATCTTTTACGGTTGCTTTTTCAACCAGCTTAACCAATGCTTTTTCAAGCCCTTTTTCTCCGGTTGAATCTGTTACTTTACCGGTAACACCCTTTGATTGTGCTAATAATTGAAAAGAAATAAAAAAGCTGATTGGAATGAGTAGTAATTTCTTCATAATATGGTTTACAATTCGAGTGTCAAATCTCTGCGTTTGTGATGATTGATCAAAATTGTTAAAAGTTAGACGTGAAACACACTTTAATCATGTTCATTTTGATTGTTTCTTTATAAAAGGCAAATCTATTGGTTCAATGGCAGGCTGATATCCGTGTAAAAGGGTAATTGTATTTGAAATCAGGTTATTGTGAATTGCTTAACAGAAAGGGGTGCTTAAAAATTGCTGTATTCTTTACTGATGAACAATTTAAGTTCAATAACTCTATTCATGAACAAAGAACTGAATGATCGATTCATTACCTTTGTGCCCCCGCAGAAGTGGGGCTTGTTCTGTCAATATGGCTTTGATTCAATTTTTGCATTGTATTTGACAAAATGAAAGTTTAAAATATATAAAAGACCCCTTAATAGAATATTATGTTAGGATTCTTATCAAAAATTTTTGGTGGCAGTAAAAGTGAAAAAGACGTAATTAAACTTACTCCGGTTGTAGAAAAAATCAATCAATACTACCAGCAATACCAAACCTTATCAAATGATCAGCTCCGTAATAAAACAATGGAGTTCCGTCAGCGTATTAAACAACATCTTTCCGACATTGATCAGCAAATTGCTTTGTTAACTGAAAAGGCAGAAGCTTTTTCTGATGATCAGATTCAGGAAAAAGATGAAACCTATCAACAGATAGATAAACTTAAAAAGGAAAGAGATCAGCAAATTGAAGAAATCTTAAAAGAAATACATGCTGAAGCATTTGCTGTTGTAAAAGAAACAGCACGCCGGTTTACCAACAATGAAGAATTGCAGGCAACAGCTACACAACTGGATAGAGACCTGATTCTGAAGAGACCGCATATGCGTATTGAAGGCGATCAGGTGTTTTATAAAAAAGCATGGATAGCAGGTGGTGGACAGGTTGTATGGAATATGATACACTATGATGTGCAGCTTATAGGCGGTAGTGTATTACACGAAGGTAAAATTTCTGAGATGGCTACCGGTGAAGGTAAAACGCTTGTTTCAACCTTGCCTGCATACCTCAATGCATTGCCCGGGGAAGGTGTGCATCTTGTTACAGTAAATGATTACCTGGCACGCAGAGATAGTGAATGGAATGGAACACTCTTTGAATTTTTAGGTTTAACAGTTGATTGTATAGATAAACATCAACCGAACAGTGAAGAAAGACGTAAAGCTTATTTTGCTGATATCATCTATGGTACTAATAATGAATTTGGTTTTGATTACCTGCGTGATAATATGGTGGTTAATGCAAATGAAAAAGTACAACGCAAATTGCATTATGCCATTGTTGATGAGGTGGATAGTATTTTAATTGATGAAGCCCGTACGCCACTCATTATTGCAGGACCTGTTTCTACCGGTGGTAATGAGCAGCAGTTTCAAAACATGCGGCCAAGAATTGAGAAACTTGTTGCAGAGCAAAAAAGACTGGTACAACAATATTTAAATGAAGCAAAGAAATTAATAGCAGAAGGAGATGATGATCCAAAATCTGGAGGCCTTGCATTAATGCGTGCATGGAGAGGATTACCTAAGTATGGTCCGTTAATTAAATATTTAAGTGAACCCGGTATTAAAGTAAAATTGCAGAAGTCAGAAAATTATTATCTCGCCGATCAGCAAAAGGAAATGCCAAAAGTGGATGAAGGATTATTATTTCAGATTGATGAAAAAAGTAATTCAGTTGATTTAACTGATAAAGGCTTGAGCATGATCACCAGGGAAAATGAAGATCCCAATTTCTTTGTACTGCCCGATATCAGTACAGAACTGGCAACCATTGATAAAAGTGACATGGATGCTGAAGAAAAATTAAGAAAGAAAGAAGGATTCTTAAGTGAATATTCAGCCAAAGCAGATCGCATACATACCATCTTACAAATGCTGAAAGCTTATTCCTTGTTTGAAAAAGATGTGGAATATGTGGTGTTGGATGGACAGGTGAAAATTGTTGATGAACAAACAGGCCGTATACTTGATGGCCGTCGTTACAGTGATGGTTTACACCAGGCAATTGAAGCAAAAGAAAATGTACAGATTGAAGCTGCAACACAAACGTATGCTACCATTACGTTGCAGAATTATTTCCGTATGTATCACAAACTTGCTGGTATGACTGGTACTGCCGAAACAGAAGCAGGTGAGTTCTGGGATATTTATAAACTGGATGTGGTAAAGATTCCTACCAATTTACCAATGACCCGTGAAGATAAACAGGATCTTGTTTTTAAAACAAAGAGAGAAAAATATAAATCAGTCATTGAAGAAATAGAAGCATTGCGTTCTGCAGGCAGGCCGGTGCTGGTTGGTACAACTTCAGTAGAAGTAAGTGAATTGCTGAGTAAAATGTTGCAGGTGAAAAAAATCCCTCACAACGTATTAAACGCAAAGCAACATGCAAGAGAAGCACAGGTAGTTGCTGAAGCAGGTTTGCCCGGTGTAATTACCATTGCAACTAACATGGCTGGTCGTGGTACAGATATTAAACTGGGGCCGGGTGTAAAAGATGCCGGTGGTTTAGCAATTATTGGTACAGAACGTCATGATAGCCGTCGTGTAGACAGACAGTTACGTGGCCGTGCCGGCAGACAAGGTGATCCGGGTTCTTCTCAATTCTATGTTTCATTGGAAGATGATTTGATGCGGATGTTTGGCAGTGATCGTATTGCCGGTATGATGGATAAGCTGGGGTATAAGGAAGGAGAAGTAATTCAGCACAGCATGATTACCAAATCCATTGAACGGGCGCAAAAGAAAGTAGAAGAAAACAACTTTGGAATTCGTAAACGTTTGCTTGAGTATGATGATGTAATGAACAAGCAACGTTCTGCAGTTTATACAAGACGTAACCATGCTTTAAGTGGTGAGCGTTTGGCATTGGATATTGACAATGCTTATTATTCTGTTGCCGAAGGGTTGATTGCTTCTTTCAAAGAGCAAACAGATCATGAAGGATTTAAACTGGCTTGTATATTCAACTTTGGTATTGAAACACAGATTTCTGCTTCTGAACTTGATAAGGCAGATAGTGAAACATTAATACAAGCGCTTTACACCGAAGCAAAAACAGCTTATTTACGTAAAAGTGAAATTCTGCGTAAACAGGCATTGCCTGTTTTTCAAAACATCAGAAGTACACAAGGTGCTCATATAGAAAATGTATTTGTTCCCTTTAGTGATGGTAAACGTGGTTTGCAGGTATTAACACCTATGCAAAAAACAATTGACTCAAAAGGGATAGAAATGATCAGTGCACTGGAACGAACAGCCACACTTGCTTTTATTGATGAAGCATGGAAAGAACATTTAAGAGCCATGGATGATTTACGTACATCTGTACAAAACGCAACCTATGAACAGAAAGATCCGCTGGTGATTTATAAAGTGGAAGCGTTTACTATGTTTGAACAATTAAATAATGAAATCAATAAAAATGTTGTTTCGTTTTTAAGTCATACAGGTTTACCTGTTGAACAGGCCAATAACGGACAAATCAGAGAGGGCCGTCAGCAAAAAACAGATATGAGTAAGTTACGTCAGAAAAAAGAAGATATGGTTGCGGCTGGTGCCGGTTCTGGAGATATGCTTGAAACTCCTGATTACTATGATCCTTCAGAACATGTAAAACAGGAGCCCATTATTGCTGGTCCAAAGATTGGAAGAAACGATCCTTGTCCTTGCGGCAGTGGTAAGAAATACAAACATTGTCATGGAAAAGATGCATAACCTTTAATCTGAATATTTTTTATAAAAGCATCCTGTGTAAGCAGGATGTTTTTATTTAAGGATAACTGAATAATATTAGTAAGTTTGAACCTCACAATTACAACTAAATGATTGCTGAAAAATCGAATATCAAAATTCCCAATTTTAATTTATCGCCCAGGGTTGATCAGGTTGGGATTGAAGAAAGAGCTTCACGCTTTACCAAACGAAGCATCAAAAAAGAATCAAAGCTGAATGGTTTGCTTCTTGCACTGAATATGATTGATCTTACTACGTTGGAAGGAAAAGATACCGATGGGAAAGTAAAACAACTTTGTTATAAAGCACAACACTTGCATGATGCTTATCCCGGTTTACCAACAGTGGCTGCCATTTGTGTTTATCCATCTATGGTAAAAGTGGCCAAACAGGCACTAGGTAATTCCGGAATTAAAGTAGCCTCTGTTGCAACAGCTTTCCCCAGCGGACAATCAACACGAAGCATTAAAATCAATGAAACAAAATTTGCTGTTGCTAATGGTGCCGATGAAGTGGACATGGTTATTTCAAGAGGCAAATTTTTAATGGGTGAATATAATTATGTGTTTGATGAAATTGCGGCTGTTAAAGAAGCATGTGGTACTGCAAGATTGAAAGTGATTTTAGAAACCGGTGAACTGGGTTCTTATGATAAAGTTCGCCGTGCCAGTGATATTGCCATGTATGCAGGTGCTGATTTTATTAAAACATCAACAGGAAAAATTTCACCTGCTGCAACAATGCCTGTTACATTAGTGATGCTGGAAGCTATTCGTGATTTTTATTACGAAACAGGAAAAATGATTGCCATGAAACCTGCCGGTGGTATTTCAAAATCAAAACTGGCACTTCATTATCTGGTGATGCTGAAAGAAACATTGGGTGAAGCCTGGATGAATAATCATTGGTTCCGTTTTGGTGCCAGCAGTTTGGCCAATGATATTCTGATGCAGGTAGTAAAAGAGAAAACAGGATTGTATCAAAGCAAAGATTATTTTTCGATTGACTAATAAACAGGACGCAGATTAATTTTGATGATTAAGATTAGCACTGATCAAATCATAACAGAACATAACAATCATAAACAATCAGCGTACCATCAATAATAAACAGAATATGGCAACTACAAATAAAAAAACATCCGCAAAAAACAATACACTCAAATTAAAATTTGATACATCGTGGAAATATGCGCCTGCTCCTGAAAGTAAGAACATCGCTTCTATTAAACCACAGTACGATCTTTTTATAAATGGTGAGTTTGTAAAACCATTATCAAAAAAATATTTTAATACAATCAATCCGGCTAATGAAGAAAAGTTGAGTGAAGTGGCAGAGGCAGGTAATGCAGATATTGATAAAGCAGTGAAAGCAGCCCGTAATGCGTATGATAAAGTGTGGAAGAAAATGCCTGCAAAAGAAAGAGGGAAATATATTTTCCGTATTGCCCGTATGTTGCAGGAAAGAGCAAGAGAGTTTGCAGTAATTGAAACATTAGATGGAGGCAAACCCATTCGGGAAAGCCGTGATTTTGATGTACCGACAGCATCCAATCATTTTTTTTATTATGCAGGATGGGCCGATAAATTAGAATATGCTTTTCCTAATCGTAAAACAACCCCACTGGGAGTGGCCGGACAAATTATTCCCTGGAATTTTCCATTGTTAATGGCTGCATGGAAAATTGCACCAGCTATTGCAACCGGAAATACAGTTGTATTAAAACCTGCAGAAACAACTTCTCTTACTGCATTAAAATTAGCAGAAATTATACAGGAAGCAGATTTGCCACCGGGTGTTGTAAATATTATTACCGGTGCGGGAGCAACAGGTGCTGCCATTGTGAATCATCCGGGTATTGATAAAATTGCTTTTACAGGATCAACAGAGGTTGGAAAAATTATTCAGCGTGCCATTGCAGGTACCAATAAAAAAGCAACACTTGAACTGGGCGGTAAAGCTGCCAATATTATTTTTGAAGATGCACCTTTGGATCAGGCAGTTGAAGGCATCATCAACGGCATCTTTTTTAACCAGGGACATGTTTGTTGCGCCGGTTCAAGATTGTATGTACAGGAATCGGTTTATAAAACAGTTTTAAGAAAATTAAAAGACAGGATTGAAACATTAATTGTTGGTGATCCTTTAGACAAGAATACAGATGTAGGCGCCATCAACTCAAGGCAACAATTAGAAACCATTCATAAGTATATAAAAATTGGTCAGCAGGAAGGTGCGGAAATGTATCAGAGTTCATGTCAGCTACCCGGTAAAGGATTTTTCTGCAGGCCAACACTCTTCACCAATGTTGCACAAAGCAGCCGCATTGCACAGGAAGAAATATTCGGTCCTGTATTAACTATCCAAACGTTCCGTACAGAAGATGAAGTAATTGAAAAAGCAAATAATACGCCTTATGGTTTAAGTGCCGGAGTATGGACGGATAAGGGTTCCAAAATTTTTAACATGACAACCAAATTAAGAGCGGGTGTTGTATGGGCAAATACCTATAATAAATTTGATCCTGTTTCTCCTTTTGGTGGCTATAAAGAAAGTGGATATGGCAGAGAAGGTGGATTGCATGGTTTGAGTGCGTATGTGAATTTGATATAAACTCAAACCTTTGAACCCTTAAACAATAAATTATGGCAAAGACAATTATAAAAAAATCTTCAATCTCATCAGCAAAAACTGCTACCGAAAGTAAAAGACTGGAAGTTTTAAAAACATATAAGATTTATATTGGCGGACAATTTCCCAGAACAGAATCGGGTCGTTATTATATTGCAACCAATGCAAAGGGAAAAAAGTTAGCCAATGTTTGTTTAAGTTCAAGAAAAGATTTTCGTGATGCATCTGAAGTTGCACGAAATGCTTTTGGAGGATGGAGTGCAAGAGCTGCATTTAACCGTAGCCAGATTTTATACCGCATGGCCGAAATGCTGGAAGGAAGAAAAGCGCAATTTATTGATGAATTAAT